>JAGQPO010000083.1:0-2908 GCA_020426665.1 Planctomycetales bacterium | reverse complement strand
TGCGGAGTGTATTGGAGGACAACACGGAAGACATGCGTCGTCGAGGGTTTGATTTTAGTTTAGACATTGAAGTCATCAATCTGCTCGGTCGAACACTGTTTGATCTCGGGGTCGAGCGTCAAAGGATGGAGCAAACCGACACGAGTGAACAGTACTTTGGCGAAGCAATTCGCTCTTTTGAGAAAACCTTGCAGATCGATCCGGAAAACGTCACTGCCCATTACAGTCTCCAGCAGTTGTACGAAACGCTGGCAGGAGTGGAACGCGATAAGCTTGAAGATGCCGCACAGGCCGAAGGCAACGAGTTGATCAGGGAGTATGTTGCCAAGGCGACTTACCACCGCGAGCTACATTTGCGCTACAAGCCGGACGACAACGCACAGGGAGAAGCCGTGCGATTGGCACGCGAAAAATATCCGGCGGCTAATCACGCCGCCGAACCC
Organism: Planctomycetales bacterium; assembly: GCA_020426665.1. Classification (GTDB taxonomy): domain Bacteria; phylum Planctomycetota; class Planctomycetia; order Pirellulales; family Pirellulaceae; genus Stieleria. The sequence continues at coordinate 2,465 of JAGQPO010000083.1, read as the reverse complement.
ACGGCGATTTATTCGCTGCAACGAAACGATGAACCTATGGAATCCAATGAACCCCAAACGATCGCGACCGACGAACAAACGGAGGCGACCGATGTCCAGTAAATCGAGAAATGAAAACGACGTGTCCCAAGACGAATTGGTCGAAGAGGAACTGCGTGATGACGCCGAGATTGGCCGAGCGATGCGTCGGTCATTGCTGGTGTTGGTGGCGTTGATCGGTGTCAGTGCCGCTGTTGCGTATTGGTTGTCGCGACCCAAACCGTTGCCGCCGATTCGGGAAACGAAGTTGGCAAAGGTTCAGACGCGTGAAATACCAGACGTGCAGATACCGGTCGTGAAATACACAAACGTCACCGACGAATTGGGGATTGATTTTGAGCACAACAACGGCGCCACGGGCGCCAAGTTGCTTCCCGAGACGATGGGCGGTGGTGCTGCGATGTTTGACTTTGATAACGACGGTGATCAGGACATTTTGTTGGTCAATTCAAAGGATTGGCCCTGGGATCCGCCAAGTGATCGGGCGGCAACGTCAGCACTTTATCGCAACGATAGTGGCCGTTTCGTCGACGTCAGCCAGTCATCCGGTCTGAATTTGTCGGACTACGCGATGGGGGTTGCGGTCGGAGACTTTGATAATGATGAACACGTTGACGTGTTCATTACGTGTGTGGGCTCGAATCATCTTTTTCGTAATCAGGGTGATGGGCGTTTCGAAGAGATCACCGAATCGGCAGGTGTCGGCGGAGATGCCGACCGATGGAGCACCAGTGCGGGTTGGTTTGACTATGACAATGACGGCGATTTGGACTTAATGGTTTGCAACTATGTCCAGTGGAGCCGAGAGTATGATCAATCGCAAAATTTTCAATTGGTCGGCGGCGGGCGTGCATATGGACGTCCCCAGAACTTCGAAGGTACGTTTCCCTACCTGTATCGCAACGATGGAGGCGGGAAATTTGTTGACGTTTCCGAAGAAGCAGGCATTCAGATTCGCAACCCGGCGACCGGAGTGCCTTTATCAAAGTCGCTTGGTCTGGCGTTTTGTGATTTTGATTCTAACGGATGGATGGACGTCATCATCGCCAATGACACCGTGCAAAACCTGTTGTTGCGAAACGACGGGCGCGGGCATTTCACCGAAGTCGGGGCGCTGTCTGGTATCGCGTTTGATTCCAGTGGTAATGCGCGCGGTGCAATGGGAATTGATGTCGCATCGTTCCGAGGCCGCAAAGCCATGGCCGTTGCCATCGGCAACTTTTCCAATGAGATGACAGCCCTTTACGTCACTAAAGCGGGGCAGATGCAGTTTTACGACGAAGCGATTTCGACAGGTTTGGGCCCCAGTACACGACTGTTGTTGACGTTCGGGTTGTTCTACTTGGATTACGACTTGGACGGACGATCAGATCTGTTTTGTTCCAACGGTCATTTGGAAGAGGACATCAACCGCGTTCAACCGAGTCAGCATTACGAGCAACCGCCACAATTGTTTTGGAATGCCGGACCGGAGCACGGCACAGAGTTTTTGGCCGTGGACCAACAGCACGTCGGGCCAGATTTGTTGAAGCCGATCGCGGGACGTGGTGCGGCCTATGCCGACATCGACGGCGACGGGGATTTGGACATCTTGATCGCTTCGACGGGGCGGCGTCCACGTTTATTGCGTAACGACCAACAACTTGGCAATCATTGGTTGCGGTTGACGTTGCGCGGCGATGGAAAACATTGCAATCGCGACGCCATCGGATCGTGGGTGGAGGTTGTGGTGGGCGACGATGTGCAACGACAACAAGTCATGCCGACGCGAAGCTATCTGTCTCAAGTTGAATTGCCGCTGACCTTTGGATTGGGGTCCGCCGAAAAAATCGACGGCATCGTGGTTCATTGGGCAGACGGGTTGCAGCAGAAGCTCGACCCGTTGGAGTTGGACCAGGGGCATGTGATTACGCGTCCGGATGCCGATGCGCCGTAGGGCGATTCACGTCGAATGGCTGAGATAACGATTGACATCGTCCAGGATTTTACCGGGCAGTTGATCGTTGTGTCCCATGTCGGGAATCTCGAGGAACACCTTTGATTGAGTCGGTACGGATTCGTGAAGCCGTTTGCCGTGGGCGATCGGAACGATTTGGTCTGGTGTTCCGTGGATTTGAATCAGGTGGCCGCGGAATTGGCTCAGTCGATCGATGGAGTCAAACCGATTTCGAATCAGCAATTGAATTGGAAAGATCGGATATTTTTCCGCCGCGACGTCGGCGACGGAGTCGAAGGTCCGATCCAAGATCAATGTTTTTGTGTTGCGCTCGGCGGCCACGGCCGCGGCACAACCGCCGCCTAGCGATCGGCCGTAAACAATCAGGTCTGATGCGTCCAATTGGTAGTGCTTGCACAGCGCGTCGTGTGCCGACAGAGCGTCAGCAATCAAGTTGGATTCATACGGAGTGACCTGGGACTGTTAAAAC
>JAGQPO010000082.1 GCA_020426665.1 Planctomycetales bacterium | reverse complement strand
CAGCCGGCCAACTTCCTGGATGTCGGCGGCGGGGCCGACACCGAACAGGTGACCGAGGCGTTTCGCATCCTGTTGTCCGATCCCAACGTCAAAGGCGTGCTTGTCAACATTTTCGGTGGCATCGCACGCTGTACCACCATCGCCGGAGCCGTGATCGCAGCCAGCAAGACCGTCGGATTTAATGTCCCCTTGGTCGTCCGGCTCGAAGGCACCGAAGTCGAAGAAGGGCGCAAGATGCTGGCCGACAGCGATGTCGACATCATCAACGCCGTCGACATCACCGACGCCGCCAAAAAAATCGTTGCCGCTACCGGCGTCTGAATCAACAAAGACAGGCCAGGGTCACAAGGTTTGAAACCTGAAGACTCTGGCTTCGCACACCAAACACACACACCAAAGCTGAGACATATTTTCCGATGAGTATTCTGATTGACTCGAATACGAAAGTCATTTGCCAAGGAATCACCGGTAACGCGGGTACGTTCCATACGCTGGGCTGTCGTGACTACGGTACCCAAATGGTCGGCGGAGTCACGCCGGGCAAGGGCGGTCAAAACGTTGACGGCGTCCCGGTCTTCGACACCGTCGAAGAAGCGGTCGCCGAAACCGGTGCCGACGCCACCATGATTTTCGTGCCCCCACCGTTTACGGCCGATGCCATCCTGGAAGCTCTGGATGCCGGCATTAAAGTGATCGCCGCCATCACCGAAGGCGTTCCGGTGATCGATATGGTTCGTGTTTATGAAAAGATCCGCGCCAGCGACTCGGTTCTGATCGGGCCGAATTGCCCCGGATTGATCACACCGGGCCAGTGCAAGATCGGCATCATGCCCGGATACATTCACAACCCCGGAAAAGTCGGCGTGATGAGCCGCAGCGGAACGCTGACCTACGAAGCGGTCTGGCAAACCTCCGCACTCGGACTGGGGCAAAGCACCTGTGTCGGCCTGGGCGGCGATCCGATCGTCGGCACCAGCTTCATCGATCTATTGAAGCTGTACCAGGAAGACGACCAAACCGAAGCCATTTTGATGATCGGTGAAATCGGCGGCTCGGCCGAGGAAGAAGCCGCCGCCTACGTCAAAGCACACGTCACCAAACCCGTCGCGGCCTTCATCGCCGGACGCACCGCCCCGCCCGGGAAACGAATGGGGCACGCCGGTGCGATCATCAGCGGCGGCCGCGGCGATGTCGCGGGCAAAGTTGCGGCACTCGAAGACGCCGGCATCACCGTCGCGCCCACACCCGCCGACATGGGCCAAGCCGTCGTCGACGCCATCAAAGGCTGAACCATGCAATGTCGTTGATCGCTCTGCGATCAATCCGAGTCCATCGTCGGAGCGATCAACGCCGGCTTCGTTCAGCCAACATTCGTCATGTGCCGACTAACGACGTTCTTCACGCGTCGCGCATTCTTGCATCATCGCGTCAAATTTTACCCACGACATTTTGCAACCGTGTGTCGTGCCTGCGGGGAACCAAACGACGGAACCGTTTGAAACCTTCAGCGTGCCAAAGGTCGAACCATCGCGTTTGACCGTAAAGGAAACGTCCTGACGCTTTAGCGGACGTGGAGGCATGTCAACGGTGACGTCGTGCTTTGCCATGAGAGTCTCCAGTGTAGAGGGGCGAATCGGACGAAGGATTGTCTGTTTGTAAAACCGCGCGAGCCACGCTCCGGCGAACGGCATCGTTACGTATCAGTTTTTGGGCGAAAGCGTCGCTGACCCGAAATCTTTTTTGCCCAGCGGATTTGTACCTGAGAAAGCAAGTGCGACTGCACCGTTGCGAAGGGTGCCGCGAGCAAACAGCTTTGCGCGACCAATCATTGGAGTTTCGATAACGACGACTCCGTTGCCACTGCGAGGTGCTGTGCCCGTAACGGGAAACTCAAGTTTCTTTCCGTCCGGCGCTATAACTGCAATGGCGCCCTCCAGCTTCTGACCGTCGCGATGCGAGACGGAAAGCGCCCAACGCGTTTCCTCTTTGCTGCCAGTTCGTTTTGCGACACCTAACCAAACGACACCCACCGCAAACGGGTCATTTTCGTCCACCACCTCATCTGGCGCTTCCTTGCCTACCCCTGCGTTCTGTTTCCTCAGCGCGTCGTTCTCTTTTTGCAACTGCTCGATTTGCGCTTCGGACAATTTTAGCTTCAGTTCAAGAATTTCGATCTGATGGGCGAGTGACGACTCGGTTGATTCCTGAGCTCGAATGTCATTCGCGATTAGTCCAAAGACAACAAAGACGACCAAAAATACACATTTCATATCAGTATTCCAATTTAGGCGGACGATTGACGATCACCGTGCCGCGGCGAATATGTTGCGAATCACTGTCCAGTATTCAACGCGAGCATCGTCGTCAATTTCGATGATTCCCGGATAAAGTGTGTCGTTTCCATCTTTCTTGCCGTTGGAAACCCAGTATTCGAGTCCTGAATCAACGTTGTATTAGTTAGCTTTGTAGCCCGCCCCTTTGAGCGATTGCAAACGACACCCCGCGTAGTAAAGCGTCGTGCAAGTCCCCGAGAAGGTTACCCGGCCAATTCGTACGTGACCAGCAAGTCCAGGTTTCTCTTCGATGTACATGATAACGCGCCGACGCCGTGGTGCGTGAGTCTTTGGCAATTCATCAGTGTCGATTGTCGTTTCGGTTTCCATCAGTGACTTGAGGCGACGAACGGTTGCGATGACCGAATCGCGAGGAACGATCATCCACTTCAAAATACTGAACTCCGCGGCTTCGAGTCCATCGCGACGTTCAAGTTAAAAAGATAGCTGAAATAGAGACACCGCTTTTTTTATTTGCCTTCATCGCGTTGTTGGCAGTGTCCCAGGAAAAGCAGGGACTGTTCGCGTAACGCCGTCAAATCAGTTCCATCTGGATTGAGACCGCGCAATCCGGCGTCGAATCGCTTCTGAGTCCACTCGGTCTCCATCATCTCGTCCAGTGCAGTTGCGGCGCACCCACTTGGGGTACGGCCCGAATCACATGCTTCGTGATCATTGTCGAGAATCTCGATCAATACCGGGATGGACTTAACCGGGTTTTGACCACCAAGACCCGAAGCAGCGCAACCTCTGACGAAGGGAGATGAATCAGTTCTGGCAAGTTCAATTAGTCGTGCTACACAGGGATCGCAACGGACTTGCGAAAGCATCCCGGCGGTTTCTCCACGTACAAATTCGGTCTCGTCGTTAAGCAGTGCCAGGATGTACGGGGCAGCGTTCTCTCGGCGTACCCAAATCAATAATTCCCCTGCATATTGACGCAAGCGTTCATAGGGATCTTTTACAGCGAGTTCTGCCCGTGACAGAATTGATTCTGTTTTGAGCTGGACGCGAATTTCATCGCGGCGATCTCCGTAATCAGCGTGCCACCTGACGAAGTGGAATTCATTGAGAAGTCGAAACAAGTCCGGATCCCGGCACTCGCCAGGCGGCTCAGGTAAAAAATTGCGGTAGTCCACGTTTGCCGCCACGAACGTCATTGGTCACCGCGTCGGCGCGAGTGACGTGAATTGAAAACAAATTAGAATCGCCGACTGCGTCGCACCAAATGGTACGCCGGTTTCGGCCACGACACCAATCCGAGCCATCATCGTTCCTTGTCAATGTACTCGATCGGAATCGCCGCGGGGAATGTTGCGTCGCAATCTGTGGTCGACATTTCAGGCGTTTGTTTTCAGCGAAGGAATCGACAGGCGTTGGTTTGTCTCCCATCGTACTTGTACTCGT
>JAGQPO010000081.1 GCA_020426665.1 Planctomycetales bacterium | reverse complement strand
CTCGCCGGTCGCCGGCTCGTCTGCGCCGCGTACCCCCGACTCGAATTCCTCGAACGACATCGGCGGCGAGGTTCCGGGGAGCGACGACTTCACGAACTCGCTGCGTTTATTGCGTTCGTAGTAATCAGCGATTTCGGCGTCTGTGACTTGGTCGCGGTAGCGCTCGGTCCAGCTATCGAGATTGCCGCTTAAGTAGCGCAGTTTGACGCGCCTTGGCTGGGCAAAGCCAGGTTCCGGCGAGTCGAGCAAGCGTCCTTCGATCGCCACCAAGCGGTTCGGTTCTTGCTCTTTGTACTGTTCGTACAAAGCGCGCACTTGGGCGTCGGTCGGTTCGCCTGCGGCTTCCACGAAATCGGCGGTCGGGAGGACGGCCGCGACCAGCGAGATCCGCTCGTTGACTTTGCGCCAATCGCTCCACCGCTGTTCGGGCAGCACGACGAAACTCGCGTCGCCGGTGGAGCTGCGGTAGTAGTGCGCCATCAGCAATTTGCGCAATTGCGAAAACACCATGGCCTCGTTGGCCCGGATGTCGCCGCGGCCGACGTTGGCGAGAATGGCGCGGACCTGATCGGTTGGCACGCGACGCAGGCCGAACTCGGTGATGTAGTGGTTGATGACGCTGTCATCGACGGTGATGCCCGCCTGCTGGGCGAGGTTGGCCATGATTTCGGTATCGATGACCAGTCGTTCGACCGTCTGGGGGGATTCCTGAGGATCGAACACAAAGTTCGGCACATTCGGGGTTTGCGGCTCGCCGACCAGCCGCATGCCTTCGAAATAGAGGCGGCGGAGAAAGTCGTTGAGGATTCGTCGTTCGACGACGCTGCGGCCGAGTTCGCCTTCGTTCAGGGAGCCGCCTTTCCAGGAGGCGACTTTGGCCGAGAGGGCTCGTCCGCCGTCGGGCGCTCGGCTGCCGCTGCCGTCGAGCGCACTGGCAAAAACGAAAATCACCATACACAGCACGGCAGCAGTGGCCATGAAGGCCTTTTGGTGCTTACGAAACGCCTGAAAAGGAGTTGCCATGGACGAACCTGAGACCCGCCTGAGACCCCGGCTTCGGGAAGCTAGCGACTTGACATCCCGTGCCGCGTGTAAGTAATGATTGACGACGCCGAGCGCGCGGTTGCTCGGAGTTTAAGGATGACGATTCTATTGCGGATTGACGTAAATGCAATCCCAATAAGGAAGTATCGCGGATCGACCGGACGCCTTGCAAGGCCTTGGCCGACGTCTGAGGTGCACGTCGCCGCAGCGACCGCTTACGACGAAAGCACCGGTCAGCACACGGCGGGGGCGGTTTTTTCACGGGCCGGGCCTTCCGGTGCAGATAAGTAACCCAGCGAAAGTATGTGGCTTCCCTCGGGAGCGGCGGCGCGGTCGGATGGACCTTTCGCTGGCGAGCCTGAATCAGCCAGCAGCTACCACCAGCAATTCTCGCGAGACGCCTCGCTAACGGACGGCGCAGTATGGACAACCAGCGGCAAACCACCAATCGCGGCGCCGGCAGCTCGGCCCTGGTGATCGTCGAGTCGCCTGCCAAGGCCCGCACGATCGCTAAGTACCTGGGCAAGGGCTACCGCGTCGAGGCGAGCATCGGCCACGTGCGTGACTTGCCCCAGGGCGCCAAACAGGTCCCGGCCAAGTACAAGGGGGAGCCTTGGTCCAATTTGGGCGTGAACGTCGCCGATCGGTTCACGCCGATTTACATCGTGCCGCCGGGCAAGAACAAGCAGATCAAGCTACTGAAGGACGAGCTGCAGAAGGCCGACGCCCTGTATCTGGCGACCGACGAAGACCGCGAGGGGGAGGCGATCAGCTGGCATTTGCATGAGCTGTTAAAACCCAAAGTCCCCGTGCACCGACTGGTTTTCCACGAAATCACCAAGGAAGCCATCACCGATGCACTGGAGCACACGCGGGAAATTGATCAGGGTCTGGTTCGCGCCCAAGAAACACGGCGGATTTTGGATCGGCTGTACGGATACGACATGTCGCAGCTGTTGTGGCGCAAAGTCGGCAGCGGAACCTCGGCCGGCCGCGTCCAAAGCGTCGCCGTCCGATTGATCGTCCAGCGTGAACGGGAGCGAATCGCGTTTGTCAAAGCGACCTACTGGGACATCGACGCAGTGTTCCAGACCGCGGGCAATGAATCGCTGGCCGCGACGCTGACCAAGTACAACGACAAAAAGGTCCCCACCGGCAAGGACTTTGATTCCGACACGGGAAAGCCGACGAAGGGCGATTTGTTGTTGCTAAGCGAAACGGAAACGGTCGAGCTGGCAGAACGCTTACGAAAGTCGACTTTTGCGGTTTCGTCCGTCGAAGTGAAGCCGTTTTCCGAGCGGCCGCGGGCACCGTTCACCACCAGTACGTTGCAACAGGAGGCCAACCGAAAACTCGGGTTTGGCGCCAAGCGTACGATGGGGGCTGCCCAAAAACTGTACGAAAACGGTTACATCACCTACATGCGGACCGACAGCACCACGCTGTCCAAAGAAGCGATCTCGGCCGCTCGGTCGTTGGTTCGATCGGTCTATGGCGAAAACTATCTGCATCCGGAAGTCCGTGTTTACAAAGGAAAAGTCAAAAACGCCCAAGAAGCCCACGAGGCGATTCGGCCGGCGGGGACATCGTTCCAGACACCGGAGTCCTTGCGCGGTCAACTCGATTCCGACCAATTTCGTTTGTACGATTTGATTTGGAAACGGACGGTGGCCTGCCAGATGGCGGACGCCAAGAAGCAGCGAATCAGCGTCGTGATCGAGGGCGGCGGGGCAACCTTTACCGCAACCGGCACCAGTATTTTGTTCGAAGGGTTCCTGCGGGCCTATGTCGAGGGCAGCGATAACCCCGAAGCCGAATTGGCCGACAAAGAGCGGATTTTGCCCAACGTCGCGGAAAACGAATCGTTGACTCCGACGTCGATGGATCCCAAAAGTCACACAACCCAGCCGCCGGCTCGATACACCGAGGCTTCGCTGACCCGGACGTTGGAGGAAAAAGGGATCGGGCGTCCCAGTACTTTCGCATCGATCATCGGCACCATCACCGACGAACGGCGGAATTACATTTCCAAAAAGGGCAACGCGCTGGTTCCAAGCTGGCGCGCGTTCAGCGTCACGCGACTGATGGAGGAACACTTTGGGACGCTGGTCGATTACCAGTTTACCGCCGACATGGAAGATTTCCTTGACTCCATCAGCCGCAACGAGGGCGGAGCCGAGGAGTATTTGCGACGGTTCTACTTCGGCGACGATGGCCCGGCGAGTGCGGCGATTGAAAAGTTAGAAGCCGATCACAACGTGGCACTCAAGCCGCGTCTGGAGAAAAAGCTGGAAGAGATCGATCCACGCGTGACCGCAAAGTTCTTGATCGGCGTTCCGGCCGAAGGCGAGCATCGCGAGGAAGTCTTTGTCCGAGTCGGAAAATATGGACCGTTCCTGGAACAGGGAGAGCGCAAAGCGCCGATTCCCGAAGGGCTGGCACCGGACGAGCTGGATTTGGCCAAGGCGATTGAATTGCTGGATGCGGGCCAGGTCGAGGAGGAGCCGCTTGGCAATGACCCCAAAACCGGCAAACCCATTTACGTCAAAATCGGACGTTTCGGGCCCTACATTCAACTCGGCGCACCAGACGACGACGAGAAGAAAAACCAGTCGCTGCTCAAGGGCATGACGGTCGAGGATTTGACGCTAGAGATGGCGTGCAAGTTGTTGGAACTTCCGCGAACACTCGGCAATTTTCCCGATAACGACTTGCCGATCCAGGCGTTTGATGGGCGCTATGGACCCTACGTCAAATGTGACAAAGAAACTCGATCGCTGCCCGACGGGGTCTCGCCGCTGGAAGTTACATTGGACGAGGCAATCAAATTGCTTCGTGAGCCGAAACGGCGCGGGCGGGCGACGCCCAAAGAACCCCTGCGCGTGTTCGAGGAAAAGTCGCCGGTTACCGAAGGCGAAGTCAAGGTGCTGGATGGTCGATACGGGCCTTACGTAACCGACGGCGAAACCAACGCGTCGCTTCCCAAGGGAACCGATCCGAAGGACTTTACTTTCGAATCCGCACTGGACCTGTTGGCCGAACGGGCGGCCAAAGGTGGTACGAAAAAGAAAAAGAAGAAGGCGGCTAAGAAAAAGGCGACCAAAAAGAAGTCGACCAAGAAAAAGGCTGCAAAAAAGAAAGCGACCAAGAAAAAGGGCGTCAAGAAAAAGGCATAGTCGGGACGGAAAGTCAGCAGTGCTTCGTCAATTCGTGATTTTTGGGTTGGGACCGAAGCGGAAGTCGTCAAGACTTTCGAGGATTCCCGATTGCCGCCGAAACTCACCCACGAGTTCCGCTACCTCCAAATTAAATCTCGCCGAAGCGGCAACACGTAAAAGCACTACTCCGCGGAACGAAAACTGAGTAAACTTCGCGGCCCAGCCAAAAAACATTTTCCGATATTTCCTGCAAATCTAACTTTTGGAGTTTCTCCTATGCCGAGTGGCATCGAACGAGTCCGTGAAATCAAACGTTTACGCACACGACGCAAGAAGGTCGCCAAATTGCTCGCCCGTGCCAAAGCCGGCACAATGGACAAGGCCGAAGTGGTGCGAAAACTGAAACGTATGACGCCTGGTGCTGATGTGATTATCCAGCGTGAAGGCTTGAAATAACGCGAGATCACCGTGTGGTGTTGGCGTCGCCCTCGGGTGCCGGCAGGACGGTGGATGACCGCTGCTCGGCCTGACGTGGTACTGACTTCTTCCCAGGATGGGGCACTGTATGCCGGGCAATCGGATACGGCATGCCGAGCGATCTGAATTGACCGACGGGTCGGGGGCTGATTTCGCGGCCCTCCTTTTCTGTCCAGCCGGCCGGGTACACATCGCCAACGCCCCCTATACTCGGGCGGAAAAATTGGCATTCTCATTGAACCACGCCTCGGCCATGGGCGTAACAGTCGCTTAACGTCTATCCAGACCTCGACCCCAACAGACGAACATGACAAAGACGGAAGAACGGCGTCCGATGATCGAAGCGGACGGACTGAGCAAGTTCTATGGTCCGTTTGCGGCCGCGCGTGAAGTCAGCTTTTCGGTGCTTCAAGGTGAATTGGTCGCCTTCCTTGGGCCCAACGGAGCCGGCAAAAGCACAACGATGAAGATGTTGACCGGCTATATCGCTCCCAGCGAAGGCGAGGCCAGGATCGCCGGTCACAACATGATGGACCATCGAATCGAAGGCAGTCGGCATCTCGGTTATCTGCCGGAAAGTGGTCCCTTGTACATGGAAATGACTCCGTCGGGGATGCTTGACTTTTTCGCCGAAGCACGCGGTTTGACGGGCGCCAAAAAGCGTGATCGGCTGGAAGCCGTCGTCGAGATTTGCGACCTGTCATCGGTGATGTACAAATCGATCAGCAAGCTGTCCAAAGGTTTCAAGCAACGTGTCGGCATGAGCCAGGCGTTGTTGCACGATCCCGATGTGCTGATTTTGGACGAGCCGACCGCCGGGTTGGACCCCAATCAAATCCGTGGCGTCCGGAAAACGATGCGAAAGCTTGCCGAGACCAAAACGATTTTGTTGTCGACGCACATTTTGCAAGAAGTCGAAGCGATGGCCAATCGCGTGGTGATGATCAACGAAGGACGGCTGGTCTACGACGGTGATGTCGAAGGCTTGCGCGTTCACGGCAATCGCGACCTGGATCAAGCGTTCCACAAACTGACTCAAGCCGACGACTGAGTGGCCAGCCCTGAGTGGCCTGTGCCCGATGGCCAGTGCTGCCGTGGCCAGTGCCGCCGTGGCCTGTGCCCCCCAGTGGCCTGCACGTTAGCGGCCAGTGATGTCGCCGACGACGACAGTCGGCACAACCCGACACCGCTTTCCTGATTCGAACCCGCCCTCCACTTCCCTTCCCGATTTGCTATGAACCCCAACATCGCAGCGCTGGTGACCTTGGTTTTCATGGATGCCATCTTTTTGTGCATCGTGCTGGCCGTCTTCGGTTTGGTCGCCGGAACCAAACGCGCCGCTTTCGCCGTCATGAAACGTAACTTCGTCGGTTACTTTGGTAATCCGACCGGATACGTCTTCCTTTGCATCTTCGTGTTCTTGACTTCGGTTGCGGCGTTTTGGCCGTACGAGTTCTTTAACCAGAATCTGGCGACGCTGGATCAGCTGAATTACTGGTATCCGTTGATCATGCTGGTATTCATTCCGGCGATCACGATGAGCATTTGGGCCGAGGAGAGACGTGCCGGTACCGACGAGTTGTTGCTGACATTGCCGGCCGACGACTTCGACATTGTGATCGGAAAATACATGGCCGCTGCCGCGATCTTTACCGCGTCACTGTTGTTTTCCCAGCTGAGCACGATTGTGACGCTGACGATTTTGACGGACGGTGAAGTGGACACCGGACTGATCTTTTCGACCTACATCGGTTACTGGTTTGTCGGTGTAACGATGATTGCGATCGGCATGGTGGCGTCCTTCTTGACCGGGAACTTAACGGTCGGGTTTATCCTTGGAGCTTTGTTTAATGCACCATTGGCGTTTGCGTCATTGGCCAATTCGTTGATCGGCAGCGAACAACAATGGTTCGGGGTCAACATCGTGGAATTGATCCAGGAAAGTGGGATTGCTCGCCCCTTCGATGATTTCGGGCGTGGCGTGATCAGCACGTCATCGATCGCCTATTTCGCGTTTGTTACCGTCGTCGCACTTTACGTCTGTATGGTCTTGATCGGTCGACGGCACTGGACGGGCGGAAAAGACGGCAACACGATGGCGTACCACTATCTGGCACGAATCATCGCGTTGTTGGTCGTGACAGGCAGCGCGGTCGTCTTGTTCCGAAACCGTGACGTCGTCCGCAGGGATTTGACCGATGGAAAGGTCAGTTCACTTGCCGACGCGACGACAAAACTGATCCAGAATCTGGAGACCGATCGTCCGATCAAGATCGACGCGTACATCAGCAAAGACATCCCTGAGATGTATGCCCGCACGCGGTACGAGTTGGTCAACTTGTTGAAGGAATTCCAGAGTGAAGCCGCCGCGAATGGACGTACGATTGAAGTCAATCTGTTCGACGAGATTGATCTATTCAGCGATGAAGCCGTGGAAGCGGCCGACCGGTTCGGGATCGAGCCCGTCACGCGAATGGTCCGCGAACAGGGTGCGCCACAACAGAAACAAATCATCATGGGGGCCGCTTTCCGAGCCGGGTTGGAAAAGGTGGTGGTGCCGATTTTTGAATACGGCATCCCCGTGGAGTATGAATTGGTTCGATCCATCAATACCGTCGCACGCGGTGAACGTAAACGTGTAGGCATCGTCCGTACCGACGCGCAGTTGATGGGCGGCGTGTCGATGGCGGGAATGCAGATGCGTCGTATCGAGAAAGACCCGTTGGTCGATGAATTGAGCAAACAGTACGAAGTCGAAGAGGTCGACTTGGAAGCCCCGATCGGTGTCGGAGTCTACGACGCGCTGTTTGTCGTTCAACCTTCGACACTTGCCCCCCCGCAGTTCGAGCGATTGGTTAATGCCGTCAAGGCCGGTGTGCCGACGGCGATTTTTGAAGACCCGTTCCCCTACGCTCGGCAAGACATCACGCCCACCGGTGAACCCAAACAACAGGCCGGCGGAATGTTCGGGATGGGCGGCGGCCAACCGGTGCCAAAAGGCGACATGCGGATGCTTTGGGATGTCTTGGAGCTCAAGCCCAAGGGGATGCCCGGAATCGAGTACTTCAACAGTGACATTGTTTGGCAAGACTACAATCCCTATCCCAATATGGATGACAGTGCGAACCCGTTCTGGGCGTTCATTGATGAGAACGCTCCCGGAGTTCAGCCGGGCCAAGCGCTCAGTTCGGAAAGTCCGATCACGTCTGGATTGAGCCAAGTCTTGGCGCTTTACGCCGGTAACGTCGCATCGATTGAGAAGCCGACGCTAAAGCACACTCCATTGCTGACAACCGGGATGGTCAGCGGTACCCTCGGAGTCACCAAATTGACTCAATTGATGACCACCGGCATGGACGGATTGGCCGGTGCCATCGACGGCGTTTCGCCGAACCAGGTCATCGCCATGGCTATCGAAGGTCAGGCGTCGGCCACCGCCAAGCCCGCCGAAGGTGATGAGACCTCGGGTGAGTCGCCGGCCACGTCGGAAAGTCCGATTCGCGTCGCTTATGTCGCCGACATTGATTTGATGTTGCCTGTCTTTCTGCAAATTCGCGCCGACCCGGATCAGGCCGTGGATTTGCGGTTCCAATTCCAGAACGTCACGTTCCTGTTGAACACCGTTGATTGGTTGACGGGTGAATCAGACTTTATCGACGTCCGAAAGCATGAACCGCACTTCGCCAGTTTGAAGATGATCGATGCGGTCAAGGAAACTGCCAAAAGCGAAGTTCGGGGCAAGCAAAAGGAATTCAAAAAACAATCTGATGAAGCGATTCGTGAAGCCGAAGAGGCCCGCGATGCGCAGTTAAAGGACTTGCGTGAAGAGATTGCCGAACTGCAGAAGAAGAGTAAGGACGGCAGTATTCCACGGTCCGTGCTGGATGCAAAAGCGATCGAATACCAGGCCAAGATGGAGCAATTGCAGCGGGCGCTGGACATCAAGTCGGCAAAGTACAAATTGGACGCCGAGCGAAATATCGCGAAGATCGAGCGTGAATCCGAACAGAAGGTCACGGCGATTCAAAACAAGGTCAAAGCCTATGCGGTTGCGTTACCATGCATTCCGCCGTTGTTGGTCGGTGTGATCGTGTTTGCATCCCGGCGGCTGCGAGAACGCGAGAATATCAGCAAGTCGCGATTGAAATAGTTTTGACATCGATGCCCCGCGGACATCGTCCGCCGGCATTTTCCCATTGATAAACGTCAGCAAATTCTGAACGAGAGATTTGACGGTGAACGAAACACAAAAGACCGGAGTTTTCTGGGGCGTCGCCGCTGTTGTGGCATTGATCGCGACAGTCATTGCTTGGCCGTCATCCAATGACAGCGGCGGTGTCGACGAGGACAGAATCGGAGAACAGTTGTGCGTTGACTTTAAAGACCCGCTTGATGCGGCCAGTCTGAAAATCGTCACGTTCAACGAGACTCAGGGTGAGCTGAAGAATTTTGAAGTTCGCAAGGACCCGGACTCGGGTCTGTGGACGATTCCCTCGAAAGGTGGCTACCCCGCGGATGCCGTTGAACAGATGCGTGATGCGGCCAACGCGCTCGTGGGTTTGAAGATCTTGGATGTTCCCACGGTCGATCCCGAGGACCACGCCGGCATGGGTGTCGTTGAACCAAAACTGGAAGACCTGAATCCGGGTGACGAGGGCGTCGGTCGGATGGTGACCTTCAAAGACAAATCTCAAAAGGTGCTCGGTTCGGTTATCGTTGGCAAAGAGGTCAAAGGCCAAGAAGGCCAAGTCTATGTTCGGATACCCGGTCAAGATCCCGTTTACGTTGTCAAGTTGGATGACAAGCCGTTGTCGACCAAGTTTCAAGATTGGATCGAAGAGGATTTGTTGCAGTTGAGCAGCATCGATGTCGAAAACGTCGTCGTCAAAGACTACAGCGCATCGCTGGGGATCCAGGGCGTTTCGCTCGTTCGAAACTATGACGTTGTCTTGGAAAAAGACGGCGCGACCTGGGAGTTGGACGCGCTGCAGGAATACGACAAAGAAGATCCGCTTGCCCCGCCGACACCGGTTGAAATCGATCTGACAAAAAAGCTGAACACCCAAAAGCTAAATGACCTGACCAACGCTCTGGATGATTTGAAGTTCGTTGACGTCAAACGCAAGCCTGAAGGGATCAGTGCCAACTTGAAAGCCGACAGTGACTTTGCCAGCGATCGGGAGGCTGCCAGTCAGCTTGCCCGGCAAGGGTTCATTCCCCTACCGTTGGGACCGAACCGTGAGATCGAAATTATGTCGGCCAACGGCGAGCTGACGGCAACAACCAAGGACGGCGTGCAATACATCCTTCGATTCGGAAACATCAGTGGGATCACCGAAGGAGACGGTGAAGACAAGTCAAGCGATTCGGAGGATTCCGCAGGTGGCGTCAATCGTTTCTTGATGGTCAGTACGATGGTTGACGAGTCCAAGATCCCCGTGCCGGAATTGAAGCCGATTCCCCAGACCCAGGAAGAACTGGAAGCCCTTGAGCGACCCGCTCCTCCCGAAGGCGTTGAATTGCCGCCGGAATTGAACACGCCCGAAACGTCCGCAACCGAAGAGCCGACCACCGAGGAGCCCGTTGCAGAAACGCCAAAGCCGGAGATGAAGGAAGCCGGTGATGGTGCCGATGCGAAATCGGAGTCGGTGAAATCGGAGTCGGCGGAAGCCGAGCCGGAAAAAACGGCGACGCCCGAGGAAAAGACGGAGCCGAAAGAGACCGTTGAAGAGCCCAAAGAGGCGGCTTCGCAGTCCGGCGACGCGCCCGCAGAGTCTTCAGCCGAAAAGCCATCCGAATCTGGCGAAACCGACGCCAGCGGCGAAGGGGAGTCCACAACCGTCGGTGAAGCTCAAGAGGCAGTCGCCGACGATCAAGCGAATCCCGATGATGCTGCGGTTCCGCCAGCCGACGCCGCTGAGGAAGCTCCGGCGACGGAAACGAAGGAGCCGGAGTTGACCGAAGAAGAAAAGCTGGAACGACTGGCAGCGGTCCAAGAAAAAATCACGAAGGAAAACCAACGCAAGCTGGACGAGCGCAAGGAGAGGTTGGAACAGGCTCGTATTCAAAGCAAGATGCTGAATGAGCGATTCGCCGATTGGTACTATGTGATTCCCGAAGAGACCTATGCAAAGCTGAGAATCAGCCGCGATGATTTGTACGATACGTCGGGCGACAGCATGATGCCGAACCCGGCGGCGCTGCCGCCGGGACTGCAAGGTTTAGGTGGACCAGGATTCGGGAATTAGACGCTGCCCCAGGCCCGCTCGCACCATGTGGCCGACAATCGAATGACATCAGCCGACTCGCGCGGTCG
>JAGQPO010000080.1 GCA_020426665.1 Planctomycetales bacterium | reverse complement strand
CCATCGACATATTCCATGACGATGTAGTGGACATCGCCTTCGTTATCGATGTCGTACGCCAAAACAATGTTGGGGTGATTCAGCGACGCGATTGCTTTGGCTTCTAACTGAAACCTGGCCAGATAAGACGAATCGGCAACTCGCTTTTTCGGCAGTACCTTGATGGCGCGTTGATCGTGAAGTTTGGTGTGTTCGGCTAAATAAACGCTGCTCATCCCACCGGTACCGATGTGGCCGAGCAGCTTGTACTTTCCCAGGAAGAAACCCTTGTACTTTCCGTTCAGCAGTTTCTCGTTGTGCCACTCGGTCAGCAGGCCGTTTTTCTGGTACAGCTTGGCGAGCGTTTTGGCGTCCGGCGGCAAGCCCCCGTCGTAGTGTTCGCGAACCTTGTCCAGCAGCCGTTTCGCTTTGGCCGGATCGACCAGACGACTTTTCTCGACGAGTTCGACGAACTTTTGCGGGGACGGTTCAGACATTGGCGACCGTTTCGGTGGACCTGGCTACTTTGTTGTGACGCGAAGTCTAAGCAACTTTTCTGCCCCCTTGCAGAGGCGATAACGGTCTTGGAAATCGAATTTCCAAAGAAAGTTGCGTTCGTGGGACCACACGTTCATTGATAATGTTAACCGCAATCCCAGCCTTTATCACGCCAAAGAGACTTAATATCTCACGCTAACCGGGGCGAATGGTTTGGTTTTAGCGATTTTTGATTGGATTTGCGGGCATCCGTATTGCCGGTGCCTTCCCCGGGTGCTCAAGCGAGTCGGTTGGACAGATACTGTCGATTCAGTTCGCTACCGCTTCCCATTTGATGATTCCGCTTTGGCATGAACCGACGCTTTGATCGACAGTCCGATTCCTCACTACACCTGGGGGTGATGGCTAAGTACTGGGAACCCGGAAAAGTGAAGACGCGATTGGGAGCTTCGGTGGGGATGGATCAGTCGGCGCAGCTACACTTAGCATTTTGCCACCATTTGGCGAAGTCTCTTGTTGGTGCGGCAGATCGTCGGTCCTTTGTGATCACGCCGGTCCAGCGGAAGCCAGACTTTCAACACATGTTACCGGCGGGATGGGATGTCGAATTCCAATCCGCGGGCGATCTGGGGGATCGGATGAGAACATGGTTCCAGGCTCTGCCGTCGCACAATCGAGTGTTGATCGGTGCCGATTGCCCGGAACTGGACGACGGAGTGATTCGCCGGGCGGGAGAGATGTTAATTGACCACGACGTCGTCCTGGGGCCTGCACTGGACGGTGGGTATTGTTTGATCGCGCTGAGGGCCGGTTGGCGTCCAGAATATGAAGTTTTGTTTGACGATGTGCACTGGAGCAGCGACACGGTGTTGGCGACCACGATCAATCGAATTCACAGCGTCGGATTAAGGCATGCGATGCTTGAGCCGAGGGAAGACATTGACACGATTGACGAGTTGGATCGACTGCGCGAGCGGTTGAAGTCATCCTTATCCGGGTCGCAAAATCAGGTGTTGCTTGGGTCGATCGATCGGATTCTTGCCCGCAAGGTCGACTCATGAATTCCGATGCAGTTTTGACAGACGTTGCGGTCCTGGGAGCCGGGGCCATCGGATTGACGATCGCCTACGAATTGGCGCGGCGCGGTCGCACGGTCACGCTGGTCGACCGAGACCCCTTGGCGGCAATCGAGCGAGAGGTTTGCACGATCGAAACGCCGCCGCGATCGGCCACGTCGTGGGCCGCATCCGGAATTTTACCGCCCGCGAATCTTGAGACCGCGACCGATCCGATCGAGCAGTTGCGAGGATTGAGTCATCGATTGTTTCCCGGCTTGGTTGATCGTTTGATCGATGAAACCGGAATCGATCCGCATCTGGTCCGATGTGGTGGTTGGTATTTGTCGGACACGATCGGCGAAACGGCTTCGATGGTCGGCATGGCGTCGTATTGGCGCGACCTGTCGATCGAATGTCACGAAACCGATCTCGCGGAATTGGCGATCCGGGAGCCGGCGTTGGAATCGTGGACGCACAGAGCTTCGGTCGGGCGCGCGTGGTGGGTGCCCGACGAGTACCAAATCTGCACGCCGCTCTATTTACAGGCACTGATTGAAGCTTGCCGAAAGTTAGGCGTAACGATGTTGGACGAAACCTGCGTTGACGGAATCGATGAACACGAGAAAGGGGCAACGATCTCGATTCACGCGCGCCACGTTGATGCGGGTCATGATGGTGAACGTGCACCGCACGGACGGCATTTGCAAGCCGAACAAACAGTGTTGTGTGGCGGCGTATGGAGCGGTCTGATCTCGGATCGGTTGAAGCTTGCGCAAAGTTTGGTGCCGGTGCGAGGGCAGATCCTATTGTTGAAGACTGATGCACCGATTCTGTCGAGCGTCATCAATTTAGGGCAGCGGTATTTGGTTCCTCGACGCGACGGGGCGATCTTGGTCGGGTCCTGCGAAGAAGAAGTCGGGTTCCAGCACGGGACGACGCCGAAGGTTTTGTCAGAGCTTAGGCAATTTGTCCGTGAGCTTTGTCCTCAATTACAGTCTGCGCGGGAATTGGCCGCCTGGTCCGGGTTGCGTCCGCTGACGTTTGACGGTTTCCCAATGTGCGGCAAAGTTCCCGGCAGCGATTCGGTGTTCGTCGCAGCGGGACATTTCCGTAGCGGGATTCACTTGTCGCCAGGGACGGC
The DNA here is from genome assembly GCA_020426665.1 of Planctomycetales bacterium. Classification (GTDB taxonomy): domain Bacteria; phylum Planctomycetota; class Planctomycetia; order Pirellulales; family Pirellulaceae; genus Stieleria. The sequence goes on along the minus strand of JAGQPO010000080.1, from coordinate 5,795 downwards.
GGTTTGCATGGCTGACATGGTCTGTGGTGTGCAGCCGCAGGTCGATATGGTTCCGTTCGCGGTCGGTAAACAACAGCATCATCATCTCTCGTAACGAGACAATCGCGTGTCGAATTTCGTTACGTCATCACCAATTTCAATAGCAAAACAATGGCAATGGAAGACGAAGAACAGATGTCGGTAAGTGATCCAATGGAAGCCCAGGCGGCGACGTTGGATCCGCCGGGTACGATCGCGGTCGTCGGCGCCGGGCCGTTGGGGATCGAGGCGGCACTGTACGGGCGGTATCTGGGTTACAACGTGACGCTATTCGAAGCGGTCGCCGTCGCGGGATCGATGGCTGATGATCGCGATGCGGCGATTCCGATGATGCCCGATCGTTGCGCTTCACCGTTGGCATTCGGGGCCTTGGCGGCCCAGCAAAGTGACGACCATCCGAAGGCATTACCCGTGACCATTGGGCAGTGGATCGATCAAATCTGGCTGCCTTTGGTTGAGTCGGATTTGTTGCGGGGGCGTTTACGTTGTCCCGACCGCGTGACTGAATTGAACTATGCGCCGGACGATGTTGAAACACAGGAAACGGACGACGAAGATGGACCCGACGATGATGTCCCGCCTGACTTTCAATTGACGCTTTCCGGCGGAGAAACCGATCGCTTTGAATCCGTGATTCTGGCGACGGGGGCCTTGTCTGGGGATTTTGCCGGCGAGATTCGACAGCCATTTTCGGGGCCGGTGGACTACCTTTTCCAGATCGGTCAAAAGTGTACGGGTGATGCGGAAACGGATTTTTGGACGGGGCTGAAAGAGATTGTTGGCGTGTATGCATCGCTTGGAGGTCGCGAGGATTTGGACCTGTACAACCCCCTGCGCCCGTAAAGATCGGTCGCAGCGCCCGACCGTTTGGACGGAGACTGACCTTGATTTATTTGGCGGTTTCGGCGAGACAATCATTGTGAAGTAATGGGATTTACCTATCGGAAGGCGACTTTTTTGTTCACGCGTGACGAAGACGCCGAAAATCGTTCTCCGGCGGGCCTCTCCAGCAATCGAGTTCTACGAAGTATCCAGATTGAATCTGTGTCATGATGACAAAAAACACGTTCTCGGTATCGGCGATCTTTTCGATGATGTTGTTTGCGTTGGCCGCAAACCGTGTTGTCGCCCAAGATCAAGTGCCGTTGGAATGGATTGCGCAGGGGAGTGTTGCACCTTATGCTGGCGGATCGAATTCTGGCGTAGGGTTTGCGGGTGAACCGGTTCCGGCGGGACAGGTTTCGCGGTCAATCGACAGGCCACTGGAAACGCAGCGTGCTGCGGTCGCCGATTCCGACGCGGGGCAATTTCCGTTGCTGCAGGTGCCGGGATTGTCCGAGGATGGAGGCGCCGAGGGCGCCGATACCGGTCTTGCCGGTCCGGTCATCACAACGGTCAGTTCTCTGTTGGTGGTGCTGGCGGTTTTTGGCGGTATGGTTTGGGTCTCTCGACGATTCGGATCGTCACGTCAGCCCGCCGGAGTTTTGCCGGAGGATGTGCTAAAGAATCTGGGGAGCGCCGCGATCGATGCCAGGACACGGGTGACGTTTTTAAAACTCGGCACGCGTATTTTGGTGATCGGGCAAACGCAAAACGGAGAGCCGCAGCGGCTTTCGGAAATCACGGACCCCGATGAGGTCGAGCGGCTGACCAATCGCTGTTTGGGCAGACCGGAAATCGTGGGGCGTCGTGGGAGTTACTCCCCAGGTCGCGACTCGTCTCGCCGTGACTTGGCGGCCGGATGAGTCTCGCGATTTTGACAGTCGCAGTTCTGATGCTCTCGGGCGTTGCCCTGCGTCAAGCCTGTCGTCCACTTCGTAGGCTATTTATTCCGAGTTCGGTGGTTGCGGGATTTGTCGGATTGATCCTGGTCAGTTCGCTGGGGCGGTTCGGCAATGCGGATTTGGTGGAGACGACGTCGACGGTTCAGCGTCTAAGTTCAACGTCGATGGAGGTGTTGGTGGTCGCAGCGATCACGTCACTGAAGCTAAGTGAAGTCGTGGCACTGATCGGACCGTTTGCAATCCTGTTTGTGTGTGGTGCGGCGTGGACGGGTGTTTGTTTGATGGTGATCTCGCGTTGGGTGTTGCCGCGGGAGCATTGGTTCGAGCTGGCATTGATCAACTACGGAATGTCGACGGGGACGACTGCGACCGGTTTCGTTTTGCTGCGGGCCGTTGACCCAGATTTGAAAACGAACGCGGCGAGCGATTATGCGATGGCAGCCCCACTTTCGGCGCCGTTCATCGGCGGCGGGATCGTAACGTTTGCGTTGCCGTTGGTGCTTTTGGAACGGGTGTCGATCGTGTGGCCCGTTGTTGCGATTCTTGTCGTGGTGGCCACATTGATCCTTGTGGGGCGGAGATTGGGGAAATCTACGTGAAGCGAGCTTCCTAGCTCGCTACCGGTCCTTCGCGATAACTCGGCGGGTCGCTAGAACATAGCGGTCGATTCTTGCACCATCATCGGAGACTGTTTTGTCTGCCGCATCCGTCTCGCCCCAACAGTATCCGCCGCTGCCGACGCCAACTTTTGGGCATCGATTTGCGGTTTGGTGGATGATATTGAAAACATCGCTCGGTGAGCGATTGGTGTATCGGGGCGATTTCGCGCTCGGCACGTTGATGCGTTTTCTGCCGATCATCACCCAGATTTTTTTGTGGTACGCGGTGTTTGATTCGATCGGCGCCGCGGAAGGCGACAACCCGACGGAGATCGGGGGTTTTCGGTTTCGCGACATGGTGGCGTATTACTTGTTGACGATGATCGCCCGCGCCTTTTCCAGCATGCCCGGGTTGGCGTCGGGGATCGCGCAGCAGATCCGTGAAGGCGAGGTCAAGCGGTTTTTGATTCAGCCGATCGATCTGATCGGGTTTTTGTTGTTGACGCGGGTGGCCCACAAGTTGGCCTATTACGCGATCGCGGTCGCGCCGTTTGCGTTTGTGTTTTTTCTTGCGCGCGACTACTTCGTTGACGGTTGGCCCAGTTTGCCTGTGTTCATCGCCTTCTGTGGTTCACTGGTGATGGGATTTTTGATCGGATTTTTTCTTGAAGCCACCATCGGAATGATCGGGTTTTGGTTTCTGGAGGTGAGTTCGCTGTTGTTTGTGATCATGTTGTTCAGCTTCTTTTTGTCCGGCCACATGTTCCCGTTGACGATGTTGCCGGAAAGTGTGCTTTCGGTCGTGAATTTTTTGCCCTTCAAGTACTTGGCCTATTTCCCCGCCGCCATTTTCTTAGGCAAGATCCCTGAGGAAGAATTGGCGACGGAGATGTGGATCGAAGCGGCTTGGTTGACGTTCTTTATCGTTCTGTGTCGCTTCGCGTACGTTCGCGGGCTGAAACGTTACAGTGGATTCGGGGGGTGATCAGCGATGGATGAACTGCGGCGTTATGGTCGGGTCTTTTTGACGTTTGCCCGCAACAGTTTGGTCCGAGACATGACGTTTCGGATGAATTTTGTGCTGCAGTGCGTCAGCAGTCTGGGCTGGACGGCGATGAACGTCGGCTTTTATTTGATTATTTTTGAACACACCGGTTCGATCGGCGAAGGCACCGGTTGGGATCGCGATCGGTTCTTCCTGTTTATCGCGACGACCTGGTTTATCAATTCGTTGGTGCAGACATTTTTCATGCCCAACGCCCAGGAGTTCAGTGAGATGATCCGGACCGGAGGTTTGGATTTTGCGCTGTTGAAACCGATTGATACCCAGTTCTTGATTTCGTTCTACAAGGTGGATTGGAGTCAGTTGTCGAATTTTTTTGCCGGCGGGTTGATCGCGATTGTGTCGCTTTGGAATCTGGCGCATCGCGAGGTCGATCCGATGGTGCCGTCGGCGCTGTCGGTTGTGTTGTATCTGGTGTTTCTGGTTTGTGGCGTTTTGATTATGTACAGTGTGATGATCATGTTGAGCGCGACCAGTGTTTGGCTGGGACGTAATCAATCGCTTTATAATTTTTGGTTTTACATTACCAATTTCAGCAGGTACCCGATGGAGATCTATGACCGCGGATACCTGGGGAAGCCGCTGTTCGGTTTATTCACGTTTGTGGTCCCGATCCTGTTGGTGGTCAACGTGCCGGCCAGGATTCTTGCCGCACCGCTTGTGGCCCGCCAAGGCGGCGCCAATTTGTACGTCGTCTGGGCGGCCGTTACGACGGTGATCGGTTTGTTCGCCAGTCGTTGGTTGTTCCGCAAGAGTTTGTTGAGCTATCGCAGTGCGAGTTCGTAGCGAGGTGTCTTGTTCGCTAACGGCTAAACAAACTTCGGGGTTTGATGTGGATCTCGCATTGGCCACAAACAGTCATCGAAAGACCGCCGGATGTGTCTTCGTCCTGAAAGCCATTGTTCGTTTGCCGAAAAGCCTGGATTGATTGGTTGGTTGGGTCTAGGATCAGATAGATGCCCACACCGGCTTGTTCGTAGAGCCGTTTCTTGTAGGTTCGGTCACGTTCGGCGGTTGACGGTGAAAGGACTTCCGCAACGACTGCTGGAGTGGTTTCCACGTGCCTTTCAGGAGGCTCTCCGCAGACAACCAGAGCGTCCGGGCGAAGGATGGTATTGGGCGAGAGAATCCAGTCAATTTCACACAGAACCGTTGCATCACAATGAACCGTTCGTAACGCCGTTCGCAGCTCCGCGACAAGGTTGACAAGCACCATTTGGTGTTTTCCAAACGGACTTGGGCTCATCGAAATCGGAATGCCGTTCCATAGCTCCCAGTCACCTTCCCATCCGCGGTAGTCGTCCACGGTGTAATGCGGAAGGTAGTGATTGGCGGCGGACATTTTGGAACCTCTGCAATGGATCGATCGGGTGATCGATTATAACCGGCGTTGCGCTCCCCACCGGACGAATCTGTGGTTAAGATCCTCGCAGATGCGTGTTGAAGCTGCGCTTTTGAGTGAGGCATTGGTTTTTCACAACCCGAACGGGTGAGTTTTGAAGTTGCGCTTTTTTGATAGCCCAGCGGGCGACACAATCAACTGCCGGGGTCGTAAGGCCCCGAAAACAAGGCACTTAGATCGACAGCCCGGGGGGCGACACGGCGCCGCGATTTTGTGTCGCCCTCCGGGCTGAAGCTGGCGTGGCCAGCGTTAACCGTCGGCTTACGCCGACGGCAGTTCTTGTGTCGCCCTCCGGGCTGAACTTCGCAGCTTCAGAACCGAGGCATTCGGGTCTGGGGATGGCTTTTGTGGGTCTCCGTTAAGCAGGATCAGATGGACATTTCGAAAGACATTGTTTGGCACGAGCAGAGTGTCGATCGTGAGATGCGTGAGCAGAGGCTTGGGCAGTTGGGTTGTGTGATTTGGTTCACGGGGCTGAGTGGTTGTGGTAAGAGCACGATTGCAAACTCGCTTGATGTGATGTTGAACAAAGAGGGTCGGGCGACGACGTTGCTGGACGGCGACAATGTTCGTCACGGACTTTGTGCTCCGCCGGCGGTTTTGGCCAGCGAGCACGGGGCGGAGTTTGCCGAGCGGTTCGGGTTGGGGTTTGGGGCTGTAGATCGGGAGGAAAATATCCGACGGATCGGCAGCGTGGCATCGCTGATGGCGTCGGCGGGCCTGATCACTTTGACGGCGTTCGTCAGTCCCTATCGCCGCGACCGCGACCGGGTTCGAAAGATCGTCAGCCAGGCAGGCAGGCCGAATGATTTCGTCGAAGTGTTCGTCGACACGCCGTTGTCGGTTTGTGAGTCGCGGGATCCGAAGGGGCTGTACAAAAAGGCGCGGGCCGGGGAGATCAAGCACTT
>JAGQPO010000079.1 GCA_020426665.1 Planctomycetales bacterium | reverse complement strand
ACGCGATCAAGTTCACCGAGCAGGGGGAAGTGTTTGTCGACGTCGAATTGTTATCGCATTTACCCGACGATGTCACCTTGGAGGTCTCGGTGCGTGATACGGGCATTGGGATCCCCGAAGATCGCTGCCACGCGATTTTTGAAGAATTCGAGCAAGCCGATACCTCGGTGACGCGCCGTTTCGGCGGCACGGGGCTTGGACTCGCCATTTCGTCTCGATTGGTCGAACTGATGGGCGGAACCATTTCCGTCGAAAGCGAAATCGGAGAGGGGAGTAAATTTAGCTTCACGATGCACTTGCGCCCCGCTCCCGAAGGTACCGAGGCAAAAGCAGCCAACGGGATCGTGTACGTCGGCGGTTCAAAGGTGTTGGTCGTGGATGACAACACGACCAATCGGAAGATCCTGCAGGAAATGCTTAGCAACTGGGGCATGGTTCCCATTCTTGCCGATTCCGGTGAGTCGGCATTAAGGATGTTGCGTGAAGCAGCACAGAATAACGAACCCTGCAAGTTGATCGTCAGTGACGTCCACATGCCCAACATGAGTGGATACGACTTTATCGAGCAGGTTCGTCAGGACTCCAGCGTCGCCGCCACGCCGATCGTCATCCTGACCAGCGGTGGCCGAGAAGGAGAAGAATCGCTCCGAGATCGCCTGGACATTTCCGAGCGTCTGCTAAAACCTGTCAAGCAATCCGAGTTGTTTGACGCCATCGTACGAACCCTTGGCGTCACGTCACCAGAGGACAGTGATGACTTTGATTACGACCACCCGATGGATGATGTCCTGGACAACTTGAACGTACTGTTGGCCGAGGACAATGCGATCAATCAAAAATTGGCGGTCGGCGTTCTGTCACGATTCGGCCATCGCGTGACGGTTGCAAATAATGGTGCCGAAGCCGTCGAAGCGATCGAGAACGCCGCGTTCGACGTTATTTTGATGGACGTCCAGATGCCAATCATGGATGGCTTCGCCGCAACAAAGGCGATTCGAGAAAAAGAAAAAGACACGGGAAAGCACATTCCAATCATTGCGATGACGGCACACGCGATGAAGGGCGACCGTGAGAAATGTATCGACGCAGGCATGGACGAGTACGTCGCCAAACCAATTCGGATCGGTGTCCTGAAAGAAAAACTGTGTGCCGTACTTCACCCCTCGTTTCAAAGTGCCGGCTCCGATTCGGAGGACGACTGCGAAGCAATGAATGCGAACGAATCGAATCCAACACCGCAATCCGTTCGTCAAGAATCGGATAAGAACCAGGCCACCAATACCGGCGATGACGAATTCGATCTCTCTACGCTGCGTTCAATGGTTGCCGGAAATGATGAACTGCTTTGCGAGCTGTTGACGATGTACTTGGACGAAAGTGCGACGTTGTTAAAACAAATCGAAAGCGGCATCGAAACAAAAGATGGAGAAACGGTTCGTCGCGCAGGCCATACTTTGGGCGGCGCGTCACGAAGCGTGGGAGCAAAGCAGGTTTCTGAAATCGCACAGAAATTCCATGACGTTGAAAACGACGGTCCGTTTGATCAGGCCAAAGAATGGCTGAACCAATCGACGGCGGCGGTTTCCCGAGTTGCGGTGGCAATCAATGCATACCTGGCCGGGTGATCGTTGCAAATTTTAGCAGCGACACTTTCGATTAGCCTCTTCGTCGTCAGACCGTCACAGCTCGAATAAGACGGCGTACAGGTATGCTCTTTCAACGACCGTGCCATGGCCGCTCGCAAATGGTCCATTTTGTCGCATCCGGTTCGCGTCAGCCCGATAATTCCGATGCCGGCAATGGGAAAAAAGTGGTTGATTTTCTGAATTACCAACCACCCAAACCAACTGGATTACGTGATGAGATAGAATGGTTAACGGTGTTTTTGCTGGCGAAGACCTGATGATGCCAAATGGCGGTCCTCGCCTCTCGCCTCCATTTGTTCCATTGGAAAAAGAGTCCAGAGTATGACGTGGAGAGTGAAGCTCGCTTCGGTTCTGTTATGCCAAATTCTTTTCGCAACCTTGCATGCCCAGGACGCCCCGATCGCAAGTTGGGACTTTGGCTCCGAAGACGCTGCACCGCTCAGTTTGCATGGTTTGGTTCACCGTGACCAGGCGGGTCCCCGTCCACCTGAGTTCCCGGATTTCGCCGATGACAACACCGCACTCCGTTTCGTCGGAGACGGATATTTAAGCGTCCAGGACCCAGGTCCAAAAAGCCATTTTGATTTTGGCAACGGCGATCAGATCACGTTGGAAGCTTGGGTCAAACTGGAGGATGCCCGCGACGGACAACTGATGTACGTGATCGGTAAAGGACGCACCGATTCGCCCAAATTTGCTCGCGACAACCAAAATTGGGCATTGCGAGTCGTTTCGGTAAAAGACATTGCGAAGATCAGTTTTCTGTTTGCGACCGCGCCGAGTTCTGGTGGATCACATTGGCACCGCTGGACATCGAACAACGGTTTCGGTACCGCGACGGGTTGGCACCACATTGCCGTTGGTTATCAATTTGGATCACCCGACTCCCTCGTCGCATGGATCGATGGTCAATCCACGGCTGGAGTTTGGGACATGGGCGGCGCAACCGATGCAGCACCGGTGGTCGACGACGACGCTGTTTGGATCGGGTCGTCGCGAGCCGGAAGTTCCGCGAACAGTTTCCGAGGCTGGATCGACAAAGTCGCCATTCACCGATCCATTCTACCGGACAATGTGATTGCCGCTCGATTCAATCGGGTCGGCGGGCCACGAGTTGTCGGACCGATTCCGGAGGTGATGCCGGAACTTGATCAAATCCCCGGCGGACGCGTTGCCGTAACGATCGCGGAAGGATTCCCGAGCAATGCTCGGTGGTTGAACGAAGGCGAATCTTGGCCGCAATTAACAACCAGTTGGTTAGGCAATGAGTTTTTGTTGCCACGCGTCCCCGTGCGATACGACGACTGGGGAATTCGAATCGATTGGAATGCGCCGCTGCTGGTTCGAATGGCTGCCGATGTTCAGATTCCCGCCGGCAAAAGCCAAATCTTGTTACGCGCTCGATCGCTCAGCCGCCTTTGGATTGACGGTAAAGTTGTGGCAAGGACCATCAAAAATCCACACAAACGAAGCAATTTAGAACCGATCGTTCCCATCGCCGACGAACCCGCACCCGGCGTCCGAATCGTCAAGTTTCCTCAACAAGAGGTCTTTGGCGATGTTGAATTGGATTTGGAAAACGGTGATTCCGCGAAAACAGTTCGAGTGGTCTTGGAATTGGTCGTGGGGGGCAACGGCTATCGAACCGAGTCCGGTGAAGTGTGCGTTGCGATTCAATCACCTGGAGACGAAATGTTTTACGTGCTGCGTCCCGATGGCACGTCACCGTTGCCGCTGGCCGACCCGGTTGTCGAGCCCGTGTTGTCACAAATTGAGCAGTCACTTGTCGCGTTGGAAGATGAAACCAGGCGGCATGCGGCCCGGTCACAAGATCAGTATTGGGAACACCGCCACCAAGTCGCGACCCAGTGGGCAAATGCCCATCCGGTTCACGTTGATTTGGGCGAAGCGAAATCGGAAAATCCGATCGATACATTTCTTCATTCCAAGAGACGCGATGCGATCGCCAAGGCACAAGAGTACGACGAGAAAACGACGAAACACTTTCATGAAAACGTTTTACCGATCTTGCGGGACCATTGTTTCCGTTGTCATGGTGACAAAGCACAAGGTGGACTAAAACTAAACACTCGCGCCGCGATCTTGCTGAGCGGCGAATCAGAGATTCCCGCGGTTGTCCCAGGTGATCCAGATGCCAGTGAGTTGGTATCGCGAATTCGCAACGGCGACATGCCTCCGACCGAAGACGGGTTGAGCAGCGAAGCGATCGAAACTCTCGTCAATTGGGTGCGGGACGGCGCCGTTTGGCCTACCCCGCCGATCGACGCCGACAGCATCGCGATCGCAGCGCCGATTGATGACGCGTCGTTTTTGCGTCGATCGTTTCTTGACACCGTCGGTGTACCTCCGACGCAACAGGAAACCGAAGCGTTCCTGGCCAGCGACGCAGCGGACAAACGTCAAACCCTGGTCAATCGCTTGCTGGACGACGAAAGGATGGCTGACAATTGGATGAGTTTGTGGTTGGACTTGTTGGCAGAAAACCCGACGTTGCTGAATCCGTCGCTCAATAGCTCCGGACCATTTCGGTGGTTTTTATACGATTCGCTGCGCGACAACAAACCCATTGACCGCATGGTTACCGAGTTGGTTTTGATGCGTGGCGGCACGCATGTCGGCGGCAGCGCGGGATTCGCCTTGGCCGCCGAAAACGATTCCCCCATGGCTGCAAAAGGGCACATTCTGGCCTCGGCGTTTTTGGGGATCGAATTACAGTGCGCCCGCTGTCACGATTCTCCTTATCACAGCACGACACAGGAAGACCTCTATTCCCTGGCCGCGATGCTGGGTCGTAAATCCATCGCACCGCCAAAGACAAGCAGAGTACCGGATGCATTCTTTGACGAAATGGAACGTGAGTCATTGATCCGCGTTACGCTTCCACTCGGTCAAAGCGTTTCCGCGAAATGGCCGTTTGCAGAGGCAACAGGGATTGTGGACGGCGACGAAATCACTCAGTTAATGAAAGATCCTGAAGATAGTCGGGAACGACTGGCGACATTGATCACGGCACCGGGAAACCAACGGTTCTCCCGTGTGATCGTCAACCACGTCTGGAAACGTTTGATGGGCGCCGGAATTGTTGAACCGGTTCACGATTGGGAAGGCAAACAGCCTAGCCACCCGGAATTGCTGGACTGGCTGGCCACAGAACTGATCACGCACCGGTACGACCTTCGGCACGTGGTTGGGATCATCATGACATCCCAAGCCTATGGGCGTGATGCGATCGGAAACAACTTGCAAGCCGATGCAGAGTCGCGATTCTTCAATGCACCCGATCGTCGTCGGTTGATCGCCGAACAAATCGTAGACTCCTTGTTTGCCGCAACTGGTTGCGAAATCGATGTGGAAGAACTGACGTTTGTCCACGACGGAGTGCATCCGATCGGTAATCGCCTGACGCTTGGCAAACCGCGGCGTGCATGGATGTTCGCTAGTTTGACCAATGAACGGGATCGGCCCAGCCTATCGTTGCCGCGCGCCCAACCGGTCGTTGATGTCTTGGAGGCGTTCGGATGGACCGGATCCCGCCAGAAACCAATTGCTCAACGGGAGTCCGACCCAAATGTATTGCAACCCGGCATCCTGGCAAATGGAACGTTGACAACGTCGCTGACTCGCGCCTCCTACCAAAGCGAACTTGCCGAGTTGGCACTGAATGCGACGTCGGTTGATGAATTGGTCGACGCTTTGTTCCTGCGATTCCTTTGCCGATATCCGGTCGACGCCGAACGACAAATGTTTGTACATACGTTGGCCGACGGCTTCAATGAGCGCATCCTCCCCCCGGATCAGGTCCAGTTACCGGCGATCGATAAACCGCTCCCCCAATCCACATGGACCAATCACTTGCTGCCCGAAGCGAACGAAATTCAAACCGAAATCCAACGCCGTGTCCGACGGGGCCCCGCCCCCGATCCAAGATTCCGCCGTCATTGGCGTGAAACATACGAGGATGCTGTTTGGAGCCTGGTTAACCACAGTGAGTTTGTTTGGATACCGTAGTCCCCGAGATTCCAGTAGAGTAACAATGACGATCAAACTGAATCGACGTCAAACGATTGCCGCCACCGCCGCTGCTGCCGGCGGAATCGTATTGAATCGAACTGCTCGCGCCGGCACCGCTGGTGAATCAGATAACAACACGTCGAATGCGGAACCGCTGCGGGGAAAAGCCGAACACGTGATCTCGATTTGGCTGGGCGGCGGGATGGGCCAGATAGACACGTTCGATCCGAAACGCAAGGGCGACGCGAAAGCAAAGAAGTCGGGCTCGTACTACGAATCGATTGATACGGCGGTCGACGGGGTCCAAGTGTGCGAGCATCTGCCTCGATTGGCCAAGGTGATGGATCGTGTCACGGCCGTGCGAACCGTCCACCACGAAGTCATTGACGAGCATGCCGCGGCGACCAATCGAATGCACACCGGTCGACCGATCAGCGGTACCGTCACTTACCCTTCGCTCGGATCTCTCGTTTCGCATGAACTTGGTTCGGCCGCCGACGGGGCACCGCCTTATGTGTTGATCGGATACCCTAACGTCACACGCGGCCCTGGATTCCTGGGTGCCAAGGACGGCTATTTGTACTTGACCGACACCAACCAAGGTCCCGCCGGACTGTCTCGAGCCAAAGGAATTACGGAAGAACGTCAGAGACGCCGTGAAACGTTTCTCGCCACGTTGAAACAGAACGCCGGAACAACGCGAGTCAAGCGATTGTTGGATTACGAAGCGGCAATCGACCAAAGTTTGAAGTTGAGTGGCCCCGAATTCAATCAAGTCTTTCAACTCGACAACGAGCCCGATTCATTGCGATCACAGTACGGAGGCGAATTCGGTCAACGGTGCCTGCTCAGCCGGCGACTGATCGAACGAGGCGTCCGTTTCATCGAGGTTTCGCACAACTTGAATTTCCTGAACGGTGCAGGCTGGGACGTGCACTACGAAGGCATACAACAACAGCACGCCCTGATCCGCGAGTTGGATTCAGCAGTGGCCACGCTCATCCGCGATCTCGAAGAAAAACGGCTGCTCGACAAGACACTGATTGTGATT
>JAGQPO010000078.1 GCA_020426665.1 Planctomycetales bacterium | reverse complement strand
CCAATAGTATCACGAGCATTCGCTGGATAGCAGAACGAAACGGTGGGGTAGGCGCAGACATCGACGGTGGGGTGCAGGGCGGGGAGAAGAGGCGAGTGGGGAGCCTATATGATAGCAGCCAGGGCAAAACTCCATACCAGCAAATCAATTTGCACCACGATTGGTAAGAAGCGGACTTTTCACACGCCGTCACAATTTGTTATGCCCCAGTTCCCACTGAAGGACCAGTCGGTTTTTTCACCAACGGATTGAGACCCATGAAAGCGTTTGGCGTAAGACTCGCCGCAGGTGCTGTGACGATTTTGTTGGGAGCCATCATGGCTGCCCAAGCTTCAAAAGACCAACAAACCAGCACCGAATCGGCGTGGACCGAAGACAAAATACCGCCCGGAAAGGCTGTTTCACCTATCGGATCGTCGGCACTCTTGCCGATTTCCGATTCGTCAGACATCGAGGCGCTGAAACCGATTGGCGATCGTGATTCGGATCAGGATTCGACCAACCAGGCGGTCCGTCTGGTCCAACACGTCGAATCGGCCGGCGCGATGGGCATGCCGTCGATCCCGGCTGAATCGCTGACCTCAGGAACAGCGGCCGGTGCCGAGTCCCAGCAATCCATCATGAAAATGAAATTGCCGAGTTTTGACGATGCCCCAGACGCAATCTCAAGCGACGACGGATTGAGTACTGCTGCCGGGCCGGCGCTAAAAATGGGATTGCCGAGCGGTGATTTGACCGCGTCGGCAGCTGGCAACCAACCCAAACTCTCCGGCGTTCGATTCGCCGACACCCCCGATTCCGAATTCGTCGGTGGCGCTCAAAGCGGTAATAATCAATCCGATGCGGGCGACTTGAACGAAAGTGGGTTACGCAAATACACCGGAAGCGAGTCGCTCCAGGACGCACCTCCGGCCAACGACCTCCGTGGCAACGCGCTGCCGGATCTTCGCGCCTCGTTTGGCGACAACTCGACGACCAATGCATGGGACAACGAACCGGCGTCCGATGTCTCCGACGAAGACTTTGCCGGCGGACCTGCATTCTCTGGCGGACCAGAACTTTCCGATTCAGTCGATCATGCTTCCGGCGTTCCCGCGGCTCTGTTGACGCCAGTTTCGCCCCGCGGCACTGCTTTGACGCAACCCACATTCGCCGAGAGTCCAGGCAACAGTTCGTCGGGAACCACATTGCGGATTCATCGCGAGCCTCCGGTGCAATTGCAAACCGGGTCGGAACCAACATCGAATCCCGCGTCCGCATCTGTCGCAGCACGATCGGCGGCAAGTTTGGGAATTGCATCGCAACCTCAAATCGTTGGCCAGGCATCGGCCGCCGACAACAACGCGGACACCGGACTTTATTCACAGCAATTCGTTCAAGGCGCCGCGGCTGCCGACGATCAAGGGTATGCCCAGGGTGTCGCAGGTTATGACGCGTCTCAAACGTATAACATTCCGGCAACGTCCGCCGCGGCTGCCGACGCTCCGATGGCATCGCCAAGTGTTCCGGTCGGTTCGATGCCGGGAAACCCACTCGGTGCATTGGCCGGAAACCAGTACGCCGGAAACCAGTATGCCGACCCTGCACCGGAACCACAGTTGCCGATGCCGGCGTCATCCTCATTTGAAGCCCCCCCAATCCAGGAACAAACTCCGCCGGGATACAATCCACAGGGGCAACGTGGATTCGACCCGATGATTGGACGGGCGGCATCGTTTCCGTCTGGGGCAACCAATGCCGCGTCGTCGATCTATCAAAGCGTTGGTCATAAACAAATTGGTGGCGATCGACCGCTGCCAGCCGGACCCACGTTGGCGTCGCCAGGCGAACGCTACTTGGATGGTCCCCAATCGCCGTCCGTCGTGATCCATAAACGAGCGCCGACGGAAGTCAAAGTCGGCAAGCCGGCATCGTTTGTCATCACCGTCAAGAATGTCGGCGGTTCAAAAGCGTTGGACGTTCAAGTCCATGACCGCGTGCCGACCGGGATGACCCTGACGGATGCCACACCGCGGCCGGATCCGAAATACCAACCCGAACTGTTTTGGGAACTTGGTGATCTGGAACCGAACCAGGAGCGGACCATCACGTTGCAACTGACTCCCGAACAAGAAGGCGAACTCGGTAGCGTGGCACGCGTCACTTTCCAGGCCGCAGCATCGGTGCGAACGATCAGTACGCGTCCCGAATTGAAAATCGCACAAAGAGCCCCCGAGAAAGTTCTGATCGGTCAACAGCTTGAAATCGAACTCGAAGTCAGCAACCCGGGGACGGGCGAAGCGACTGGAGTGATCTTGCAAGAAGACGTTCCCGCCGGTCTGGAGCATCCTCAGGGAAGCCAGCTGGACAATTTGATCGGAAATCTGGGGCCGGGCGAAATCCGTCGCCAGATCTTGCGGATGCGAGCGGTCAAACCGGGGCTTGTGCAAAACCAGATTCGAGTCAAAGGAGACGACGGGCTGGAATCGACACACACCGTCGCGGTCGAAGTCATCGCGCCTGAGTTAAAGGCGACGTTGACCGGGCCCTCGCGCCGATTCCTCGAGCGACAGGCGACCTACAACCTGGAAATCGCAAACGTGGGAACTGCCGACGCAACCAACGTCGAACTGAGCGTTCAACTGGATAGTGGATTCACATTCGTCAAAACGGATTTCGAAGGCCAATATGACGCCTCGCGACACGCCGTCTTTTGGTCGTTGCCGGCGTTGCCGGTCGGCCAGTCGGGTGAGGTGCCGTTGACGTTGTTGCCGGTCCAAGAGGGTGATCGGGTTTTGCGAACCGACGCATCGGCTGACTTGGGAATTCGAACCACCGCAGAAAGCCGTGTCAAAGTGGAATCTCTCGCCGAACTGACTTTCTCGATCAACGACAGCGCCGACCCGATCGAAGTCGGTGGGCAAACGATTTACGAAATCCGAATCAGCAATTCCGGATCACGCGATGACACGAACGTGCAAGTGGCCCTTCAGCTTCCACCTGGTTTGCAACTGGTCGAGCAGGGCGATTTCACCCCGCAGGGCCAGGGCATCATCAAGTTTTCGCCGCGAGCTTTGTTGAAAGCGAACGACGAAATAACCTATCAGGTCAAAGCCCAGGGTATCGCGCCGGGACGTCATCTGGTCAAAGCCATTGTCACCAGTGACCAGTCCAACGTGCCGGTGACCAAGGAAGAAAGCATCATGGTGTACGCCGACCGCTAGACGGCCGACGGGTCACTGGTGCTTTCGCTCGGCGCGGTGCCGGGTAACACGACCGCGCCGTCGATTAACTTTCCCTTGGGACGCTTGTCGCCAGGGGCTGCGCCGTCGACACGCTGGTGTGGCGGAACAACCACACCGCAGCTGACAACAAACTGAATGGCTTCATCGATCGTCATATCAATGTCGATCGTGTCGCTTTTCTTGACCGTCACGGTAAACCCGGTCATCGGCATCGGGCTGGTCGGCATCAAGACGCTCATCATCGGCTCGCCGGTCGCGTCTTGAAGCTGGCGTACGCTGTTGCCGGTAACGAACCCGAGCGACCAAATTCCCTTGCTGGGATACTGGACCGCAACCACGTTGTTGAATTCGATCTCGCGTTCGCTGAATGCAAAATCGGTGACCTGTTTGACGCTTCCATAAACCTTGTTGACGACCGGGATTCGCAAGATCGCAGAGTCAAAGGCGCGAAAGAACCAACGTCCCAAGCCGAAGGTGAACAGTCGCCCCATGAAATACAAGACCGTCAGGAAGACAATCAAGAAGACCGGCACGACGATTCGACGCGGCATCCATCGAACCTGCATGTAGCGATGCCAATACGCGTTCGCCGAAACCAGCGGCGGTGCGTCGGCATGGAACGAATCCGCATTCTCGATGACTTTATCAACGACAAACTTAGGTAAATATCGTCGCCCACTCGGATCAGGAACGTACTTGTACCCCTCGTAGCTGAAATTCCCGTCGGACTCAATGATTGCATTCTTTGGCACTTTTTCCAAAGTGCCATCAGCATTCTCGGCGTAATAAACCAACCCGGTACGAACGATCCACTCGGTCGGGCGGAGTACGTACGATTCAATGGTTTTCCATGCCCAAATCAGCACCACAATGGTCAGCAGTGGCGGCAGCACAACTCCCAGCCCACGAAACACAATGCTTCGAAAGGTGGCGGTGCGGGAGGGATGGTGATTTTCAGTCACGTCGTTCACGGCGTGGACGGTTGATTGAGGCTAGAGGCTGGGGCATTAAGCTGACGGTTTCAGCCAACTCCGGAAACTCGGGTTCAGCGGAATTGGTATCGCGGAATTGGAATCGCGGAATTTGAATAACTGTACGCTACGGGCCATCCGTCAAACTGGTTTTCTGATCAGCTGACTCCTGATGGGATGACGCAACCGCCATCACGTTAGGCACATTCGGGATCTTCGCAAGAATCATTGCAACCAAAAAGCAACAGTTGCAGCCAGAATCATCACGCAGTAGTAGCGATTTCTCCATAAATGGACACATCTCCATCACATTTCTGATTCGGCAGACGGGTCGTTTTCTTCCCCACAAAATCGGCGAAAACTCGACACTCAGGTATCATGGTCAGGCACGAGCGACGACGGCGACGGTAACGCGGCACGCACCGGCCTGTTTTAACACACGCGCATTTTCTCCGGCAGTCGCCCCCGTCGTCATCACGTCATCGATCAACAAGACGTGTTTGCCGTCAAGCGGGCGCCGCTGTCGGCCGCGAAAACCGCTGCGGAGTCCGCCGGTGGAAACGCGAAAGGCGCCCTGCACATTGGAAATGCGATCTTTTTCACCCAACCAGGCCTGCTTCTTGATCTGTCGAGTGGCTGACATCAAATTCGTATGGACTGCCGACGGCCAGCGGGAGCGAAGAAACCTGGCGACCGATTTGGCCAGCACACGGCTGCCGCCGGCGCCACGTTGGACACGCCGCCAAAGGTGTGAGGGGACCGATGTGATGAAATCCGGTGCACTCCAATCCTGGATGTCCCCCGCCGTCGCCGGCCGCGTTGCATTGGACTCCGCGTGGGTCCCGTTTGCCAGTTCACGAGTCTGTTGACGGGACCAAACCTGGCCAATCCGCGCCCCAAGTCGCCGCCCCAGTGCGTCTGCTAACGCAATTTGATTGCCGTATTTTGACGCAACCACCGCGTTGCGGACCAAGGAATCGTAGCTCCAAAGGGCGATGCAACGGTCGAACGGGTAACGCTGACGCCGACAACTCGGGCAGCCGACGGCAGGCTCCTCGTGAGCTGCTGTCGCAATCGGACCGGCGCCCGGACGGCCGCAACGGATGCAGGCGAACTGCATCAAATGTTCACTAGACTGGAGTTGCTGCAGACATTCGACACAAAAATCTTGCCCTGCCGGGACGCACTGGTCGCACATGCGACAGGTCGATGGAAGCAGTAGCTCGAGAACCTGCTGGCCCAGCAAACGGCCAAAATCACGCGGTTTTCGTGGGGTAATCGACGACTCGGTCTGAATCTCCGGATCGCCCCGACGGCTGATTGAAGTGTCTGTCTGCATGGCTGCCATAAAAAAAGAGATTTTTTGGCGCGAACCTTTCGTTTCGGCCTCCCTCTGTACGATCATCTACCACAGGGTTGGCGATTTTCGCTGGCTTTTGGTGGCCACGTGCGTTACGGTTAACGCAGGTGAACGGAATTCTCCACAAGCGGCATGGTACTTGATCTGCCGCGACTCGTTCAGTACGGACGAGGGGGTGTTGTTTCGTTGTAATTTTTTTTCTTTGCTCCACGCCGCACCAAGAACGGTGCCGGGAGGTTTGAAATGCGTTTTGAACAAATCATCGCAGCTGTCACACGTAGCTTGAGTATTGCAGGCGTCCGTGAGATTTCGAGCACCGATGTATTTGCGCATGCACCAGACTTCCAGCTCTGTATGGCGTGTGTATCACCCGGGATAGGAATGTATTCGGGGCCGCAGCAAAGGCTGATGTTGCATCAGCCGATCTCCGGCAATCCGAACCATCCGGACTCCGGTGCTTGGCTTGCCACGGTTGCCGGCAAGGCCATGGGTAAACGGAAACGTTTATCCCTGACGGCCCGGCTACTTGGACTGGCCAAACGTGGCTCAGCGGCTCTGACACTCAGAGATTGCTGAGAAGCGGAAACCGGCGAGGCGACTCGCGTTTCCACCACGAATTGCCAGGCCGGTGTCCCTGACATCCGGGCGTCGATCGACGCTTGTTTTGATCAGGAACCCCGGTGGTGCGATTGACGATCTGTAGCGTCCCAAAAGCGTTACTTGACGTCTTCCGCTCTCGCTTTGACAGAATTCCCCTCCCCGGGTTTCACGTCAATTCCGAGCGCAATCTGCATCACCAGGTTTTCGACCGCCGCAAGTTTGGCAAAAGCGATTGATACACCCAATGTCGATCGTGAGAACATTGCTCCCGAAAGGAACTCCGAGAGGAAAACTGGAGGGAAACCGGGTAACCGGCGAGTTCTGTTCGCACGCTCCACACATGCCTGACCCCGACGATCAACCTGGCTCGGTCACCAAACCTTCGGTTACTCCGCCCTTCCTGCGAAGGCGGACCAGCCGAAGGAGGCCCAGCCGAACACCGAAGCCGCTGACTTTCCCCGTGCGGAACAAACCGCCACAACGGTCAGATTTCGGAAGGAACCGTGTGATGAACACTTTTACTGAAAACCAATTTGATCTCCGAGAATTGACCGTTGCCCAGCTCGTCGTTCGAGCTCAACAAGGCGATCGCGACGCATTCGGCGAGTTGTTCGACCGTTACCGATCGGCAATCGTTGCCGGCGCGATGAGCCGCGTTCGAAACGCCGACGAGGCCGACGAACTGGCCCAAGACGTGTTCATCCAAGCGATGCAAAAGATCAACCAACTGCGAGTCCCAGAGGCGTTCGGCGGTTGGTTGCGTCAAATCGTGCACCGCATGGCGATCAATCGCGTGACCCGAAATCGTTCGGCGATCGCATGCGATCCGGATACTTTGGCAGCGACCTGCGTCAACGAAGATGCACCCGATGAAGTTGCCGAGAACCGTGAACAAGCCGAAGCGGTCCGAAACAGCATCGATCGACTCGGAGCCCTTGATCAAGAAACCTTGACCGCGTTCTACTTGAACGGCCAATCCTTGGTCGAAATGAGCAACGAATTCCAAGCGCCAATCGGAACCATCAAGCGTCGTCTGCACGTCGCCCGAAAGCGATTGGCCAAGGAATTGGACCTGGATGTTCTGCAAGCCGCCGTCTGAGACCGGCAAGCGAACAATCAACTGACGACGCGTGTGAAGGGCTAACCTGCCGTTCGCACGCGTTTTTTTTTGCGACGAAGAGGGCGGTCACTCGTTTCACCCCCTCGTGCTTCGTCAATTCCTGATTTGGCGTACGACGGACATCCTGTTCGTCGCTCCAGGTGGATCACACCAACGGACTGGAAGTCCGTTGTACAAATCTCACTCAACCCAAAAATTAATAACCTGGGCCAAACGCTAATCCAAATCGCGCTGATTCAATTCATCTCGCAGTTTTGCGGCCAGTTCATATTGCTCCTGCTCCACCGCCGCGACCAGTTTCTCGCGAAGCGTTTGGCCGACCGCGTACTCGCTGCGTAGCGTTTCACGCAACTCCACCAGCCGAACGACCAATTCGTCTTCCTCGAAATGCTCTTCCGCATCATGCTTGATGAAGAATTCGCGAATGGTTTCCAAACCCGAGTTAATCGCCATCACAGCTCCTTCGCCGGATTCCTCCTCCTCCAAAGCGCCAAGCGCGGCGGCCTGAGTACGATGAAACAAGACAAAGGGGCGATACTGCTCGTGTGAACGCGTCCATTCCTCATCCGGGCTCAGCCGTTCGCTAAGATCCATCAGCCGCAGCGTGTGGTCGGCGTCCATCACCGCTCGGTGATAATACTGAAGTCGAAGCCAGCAGATACGGCGATGGTAAAACTGCATGAATTCCCGATCCACTTCCATGCACTGGTCTTCGTCCAATTCCATCTCGGGGTCTTTCAAGACCGCCTCTTGCAGGTATTCCAGGTAGGTCGGGTGGCCGCCAACAGGGACTCCATCGGGACGCCCGGTTGTCTCCAACTGCAAGACACCCATATCCACCCGCATCTGGATCACATCCCGCCCGTCACTGCCTTTGACCATACGGACGTTCAACGTGTGGGGATTGAACTCCCAATCCCAGATTAAATCGTCTAGGTGCATCGTTCGTTTCATCGGTCCAATCTTGTTTGGCGAGCTTTTTCCATGCTGATAAGGCCGTCGCCCACCCTGCAAATTGGAGTATAGCATCGGACTGCTGCTGGGCTAATGACCAGCCGTGTCAGAGACAGCGCAGATAACTCTTTCAACGTCAGGAAGACTAACCAACCACGCACTTGTCTCAAATCGCGACACGCATACCAGGATGAGTTGAAACCGCACTTGAAACTGATGACATCAAAAGTTGTCTAATCGAAAGGCGAAAAAGAAAAGTTCGGATTTTTTTGACCGAATTTCTCAAGTGAACTCAAATTCTGGATTTCGTTTACGCGTTCTAGATCGGTGATTGGCACACGGTTTGTAGTCCTGAAGACTACCAAATTTTGAAAACTCCAATGAATCAAGGAAGTAAGCCCATGTTAGTTCTAAGTCGCAAGCCCGGTGAAAAGTTGATGATCGGTGACGATGTGGTTTTGACCATCAATCGTATCGCCGGAAATCGAGTCGCAATCGGAATTGAAGCGCCCCGCGATGTAAGAATCGTACGCGGTGAACTGCAAAAAAGCCAAATCGCCCCCTCCGGAGTCTCGCCCAACACGGCATCGATGGGTGAAGCAACCATCGCCGTTGCTAGCAAAGCAGACGCGTGAACCGTCCCGAACGCGTCTGCGCGGGACCAATCATTTCGATGCGGGGTGGCACAGATGAACGCCCAGCTTGCTGACGGTGATTCGGCCGTCGAAGCAGTGCTGGACGTCGCGACCTTGTTCCCGCCGGCGGGCATGGAAATCTAGTTCGAACCGAACATCGCCGTCCTGGCCGATCGCCCCCACCCGGTCGATCGGACATCGGTCCACCTCGCAGCAGACGACTGCAGGGACGTTCAACGGATCGGGAACGATGGCCGGCAAGTTGACGTTCCAAAGCGGTGCCGCACACTC
Organism: Planctomycetales bacterium; assembly: GCA_020426665.1. Classification (GTDB taxonomy): domain Bacteria; phylum Planctomycetota; class Planctomycetia; order Pirellulales; family Pirellulaceae; genus Stieleria. The sequence goes on along the minus strand of JAGQPO010000078.1, from coordinate 16,836 downwards.
CGTCCCGGTCGACCGTTTATCAATCACCTCGGCTATAAAATCACCAATCGTGCCGGCAAGCCACTGCGGCGTGTGATGCCATGTCTTCGCGATGTCCGGACGACGATAATGTGACGCGGCCATCGCGGGAATCCCCAACAGACTCGCCTCCCGCGCCGCTGCAAAAGTCCCACTGACCATCAAATTGACGCCCAAATTCGCGCCGGCGTTGATCCCCGAGAACACGACATCCGGGCGAAAGTCCATTGCGTAATGTGCGACGCGAATGCAGTCGACGGGGGTGCCGTTCACGCTGTGCCAATGCTCGCGCACTGTTCTTAGTGTCAGCGGCCGGCTGGATTCGATGCTGTGCCCACATTCACTCCGACACCGATCGGGCGCCACGGCAACGAACCGGTACGGCAGGTCCGGGTATCTCAATCCGATCGCATAGGAAACACTTTCGGCCATCGCCGCAAGTCCCGGCGCGTCAATACCGTCGTCATTGGTCAACAAGATGTTCAACATGAATGTTCCCGAAAATCCATAACGCAATCTGCCACTGAGGAGAGAAACTGGTCGCCCGTTGGCACCTAAGTGTCCCAGCGCTACCAATTATCGCAACCCGAATGCGTCAGCGAGGGACCTTATACGAATCCCCCTGGCTCTCCCTTACTAGCTCATTCGGGACCGCACGATGATTGATCAAGCACCTGCAATTTTTGTTGACACCATGTCGATGGATTGATATGTTTACATGACGTCAACAAATATGGTTGCTTTTCTGGGAGATCGAAATGGCCAACGCCGAGCGGATGCCGATGAGCGACGCCGAGCAAGCGGTTCTCAAAGTGCTTTGGGACCATGGAGCGATGGGCGTCAAAGACGTTTTGGAGAAGGTCACCGAAGCAGGGCAGGAATGGTCGCGGTCGACTGTGATTACCTTGCTGCAGCGACTGGAGAAGAAAGGTTACGTGGTCTGCGACAGGAGTCAGTTCGCCTTTGTCTTTCAGGCGGCGGTTTCGCGCGAAGATGAAATGCGTGCGCGAATGAATCAGTTGGCCGGCGAGTTATGTGATGGTGAAACGTTGCCTTTGGTTTTGGCGTTCGCCCAGCAGCACCGATTTTCGCCCGACGAGATCGAACGCTTTCGCGAGATGATCGACCAGATCAAACCGAAGAACAAAAAGCGGGGTGGATCATGAACAGTCTAGCTTGGTGGTTTGCACAGACCGCGTTGACCACCGCCCTGATGATTCCTTGCGTGCTGCTTGCATGTCGCATTTTTCGCGAACGTCCGGCGATCCAGCATCTGCTGTGGCTGGTCGTCTTGCTGAAGTTCTTGACACCGCCCGTTGTTGCCTGGCCGTGGAGTGTCCATGAATTGAATGACCTGGCCATGGCTCACCGTCCTATACATCGGACAGCGTCTGTTGATCCGCCACTTATCGCTGGCCTGCCCAATGACGTTGATGCAAATCCACTTGATGCGTCACCGATCTTCCAGCCATTTGATCCGACCGTCGGTTCTCCCGTCACGCAGCCCGGTACGCTTGATGAAGCCGGCGCAATCGCCGTCGATCGCCTGTCGATGCGGGCGCCAGTGCGATCGCCCTTGGACTGGATGTGGTTCGCCACCGATTCACTTCTGTGCATCTGGTTCACGGGAGTTGTGGCTTGTTTTGTCAGGCAAAAACGTAGACTCATGCGATACACCCGCCTGATCCAACGTGGCAGCGAAGCGCCGCAGCACCTGGTCGATGAAGTGTCGGTTGTCGCGTCGCGACTGGGTATCGGGCCTCCGAGTTGTACGATGGTGCAAGGAATCGCGTCGCCGTTTCTTTGGTGTTTCGGCGCAGTACGTCTGGCATGGCCCAGTTCGATCTCTAGTCGACACGATGTTTTGCGTTCAAGCGGCATCATCGCCCATGAGCTAGCCCATTTGCGTCGACGTGATCATTGGGTCACTTGGCTGGAGGCGGTCGCTGGAATGATCTGGTGGTGGAATCCGGTTTTTTGGTTCGTCAAACATCGACTGCGTGAGTCGGCGGAGATGTCGTGTGACGCGTTGGCGATCGCCGCTGATCCGGAAAACCGCTTCGAGTATGCAACTCTGCTTTTGGACTTTTCGTCAAGGACACGTGTCGACAATCCAGTATCGGTCCTGGCCGCCGGCGCGGGCAGCACCGAGTCGTTTGAGCGGCGGTTGAAAATGGTTTTGTCCGCGAACGTTTCCGGCAAACTCTCGTGGCGTGGTGTGTTGGCGATGCTATTGCTGGGCATCATGGGCATGCCGTACTGGTCGTGGGCACAAACCGCATCAAACAACGACCAGGATCCGACTGCCAGGGCACAGGTTGCAACGACACAAGTGTCACCGCCGAACCGAGACGAAAAGCGGGAAGCCGCAATCGAATCAACCGAATCGCGTACCGTGCGTTACAAACTTGTTGATGGTCCAACGGGCACCCCGCTGCAGGGACTGAAGGTCACATTCGGCCTATTGCGTAAGCCATCCGACAAGGATGACCCGCCTGCCGCGCGACCACAAACTCGGCTCGTTGATACTGCGGCCAGTGATTCACAGGGCTTTGTTGAGGTCACGATTGGTCGCAACGAATCGGCATTCTTGAAATCAGTACCGGCAGGATGGTTCACGATGCCTGTGATCGTGATCGAAAAAGACAACGACGAAGACGATGACGATGTTGCGGCTGACAACAGCAAGACGACCGTCATTAACATCGACGGTTCCGCAGCGACAGAGACGAAAGACGAAGAACAGCATGTCGTCAACCTTTGGCAGGGAACCGAAGTCACGGGACGATTGATGTGGCCTGACGGAACACCAGCAGCCGGTGTCGCGTTGAATGCGGGCGTTTACATCAACAACCAAGATTGGAAGAAACGCCTCGGAATGGATTTGACGTTCTATTCGTTTGATCACGGCGACTGGCCGAACTGGATCCGTACGATCGTCACCGATGAATTGGGGCGATTCAACGTGACGGTACCACCTCCAAATGCACGCTTGTGGCTTCGTATCGGTACGACGGCACTCAGCTACAGCGCGATCAATCCGCCGACCATGAATGACGCGACGACGCAAAAATTATCCAGCTGCATTCCCTTCGAATACCAGGTCGGTGGTTATTCGTGGTCCGGATCGTTGCTGGTACACCCGTTGGCTGCGGATTCAGATGACCGATTGCAGCTCGGCGATTTGCAATTGGAATCAGGCGTACGAGTTTTCGGACGTGTGATCGACGCGGATGGTAACGGTCTGGTCGGTGTGCGTTTGACGACGACAGGCGCACACGGACCACACTCCGGCCGCAGCGCAACCAGCGGAGTTGGTGGTTCGTTCGAGTTTCTCGCCATGGCACCAGGCAGTCTGACCGTTCATCCAGACGCCAGATTACGCGACCTAAAGGGAAACGTGATCTCGCGCGACGTGCAAGCAGTCTTTGCCGATCAATCGTTTTTGATTCCCAATGTCGGAATTCGGCACGAGATCACGATACGCGCAGAACCATACACCGAAGTCGTATTCGATTGGGTCGATCGCCGCGATGACAAGACACAGCCGCTTGCCTACTACGGCGCCTTCCGGGTCCGCGGCCATTTGCCGGATGCCGCCGGCAAACCGTCTACGTATTGGACCGGTGAAACCGAACGCGCAGAACGAGACGGCAAGACCGTGGTGATTGCCAAAATTCCAACGGCGTTGCTGAATCCCCAACTGATACTGCCCGCCGATCGCAAGGTCACGGCCAGCTATGCCGACGCGACGGGACTGATTTCGGGCCCCGGACTGATTGACCTAGGAGATCTGACCGGCAACGTGACACGAACGATCTTCGGCGACGAACCGCGAAATGCCGACGCCGAAAAGCCGCAAGCACAATTAAACGATTCGCCGAAGAAAGTGGAGTCGCCCGGGAAAGCCCCCACACCAAATTCAGAGGCGACGGCAACGAATAAACTACAACCGTCCGCGGTCCAGGACGGCGCGCCGGACTGGTTGAAAACCCACCGGTTTCCACGCCAGGACTTCACCTTTGTCCGGTTGAAATACGACGGGCCGACGTCTCGCTGGAGCACCGACTATCCGGACGCCGATCTGAACCTGATGGCCCGGATTCGCGAGCAAACATCGTTAACCGTACCCGATGAAAGTGTCGTTCTGGATCCCGCCGACCAACAATTGAAAAACTATCCGATTGCGTATTTGTCCGCAGGCGGGCAATGGCAGTTGTCCGACGATCAAATTAAAGGGTTGCGACAATTCCTGGACGGCGGCGGTTTCTTGATGATTGATGACTCGTGGGGCGAAGCGGAGTTAAACAACACGTTATCGCAACTTAGACGAGTGCTGCCGGATCAACAGCCCAGCAAGTTGCCGCTTTCACATCCGCTGTTTCACTGTGTCTTTGATATACAGGAACCTCCACAAGTTTGCTCGATCTACTACGCCTTAGAAGGAAAAGCGGATGGTGTGACGTGGGAACGTGGCGGCGCAAAGAAAGCGACTTATCTGGGAATCCACGACGATCGCAATCAGTTGTGCGTGTTGATTTGTCACGACACCGATCTTGCCGACGGCTGGGAAAGAGTCGACGACGACACCTGGTATGCAGCGGAGTTCTCTGAAAAACGCGCCTTTCCGATGGGAATCAATATCGTGTTCTATGCGATGTCCACCGCAAAAAAATGATTATCCGTCTCGCGGTGTGTCATAGGACTCTGGTACCGACATCTTTGATGCATCTCAACCCGAATGCGTCAGCGAGGGACACACCTGTAATCATCTTGAGTCCCTCGCTGACACATTCGGGTTGTGGTCCCATGTGACTGCTGGTGCAATCACTCCGATTCGCCCAACTGTTCGCGCAACCGGCGGAGGATGCGTGAACGATGCTGGCGGACGGCGGCCGAACTCATTCCCAACTGTTCGGCGACGCCGGAAACGGTTAATCCGTCGATCGTCGTACGCCAAAAAGCTTGCCACGACCGGGGTTCGAATTCGGTGCGAACCTGATCCAAGGCACGGTGAACCAGTTGGTTGAATTCGATCCGCTCAGACAAGTCGCTTTCGTCGATTTGCTCGGGGATTCCCTGAGCGGTGTGCAGCGCGGTGCTGCCGCCCTCGGCAGTCGGCCAACGTTGCAGCCGCCGTTGGAAATCGATCATCTTGTGCCGGCTAACCGACCACAGCCAGGCACGAAAACTTCCGCTGGTGTCCATCGGCCGATAGTGATCGATCGACCGCGAAACCGCAAAGAAGATCTCTTGCGTCAAATCATGAATGTCGTTGTCGCCAATGCCATAGCGACGACACCAGAATCGGACCAACGGTGAATACAATTCGACCAACTCCGTCCACGCTACACCATCGTCACCACGAATCCGCGAGATCAGACTCAGACGCGTGACATCGGAAACACCGGAATTTGGCATCGGACCACTCGTCAATTGATTCTTCAGATTGGAAAACGATCGGCGTGGCGACGCCCACGCGGCAGTTGATCGAGCTGCTTTTCTAGCCTTCCGAACACCCGGAAAGGAGCTGTCACACCCAATTCGATTCATTAAATAACTCACTTGGTATCATAATGGATCGAGGAACCTGAAGATGCAAACGACACTCTGTCCGCCGCCGGAACAACTGAAAGATTACTTATCGGGAAAATTGGACGCCGACTCATCCGAAAACTTGGCCCGGCATCTCCAGGATTGCGTCACTTGCGAACGGACGGCGACGGAATTGGAGTTGGAACCCGACACCTTGATCGAACTGTTGCAGTCTGATTTGCCGATTGCGGCGGGAACGGAAAATGACGGATCATCCGCTGAACCGCGGTCAGACACCGGTCGATCCCAAAGTGACAACCGCGTCTTGGAAATGCCCTCTGAGGTGGGGCAATATGAACTGCTCTCGCGACTCGGGACCGGAGGAATGGGAGCGGTTTATTTGGCCCGTCACAAAAGTCTGGATAAACAGGTCGCGTTAAAATTATTACCTGCCCTGCCGGCACAAAACGCAGAGTTCGTCGCCAGATTCCAGCGAGAAATGCGGGCTGCGGGAAAACTGGATCACCCAGCGATCGTACGGACCACTGATGCCGGCGAGCAGCAAGGAATCCACTTCTTGGTGATGGATGCGATCGACGGAATGGATCTAAGTCGTATCATGCGGGGCGAAGAAAAATTGGCGATTTCGGACGCTTGCGAAGTGATTCGTCAGGCCGCCATGGGTCTGGCCCACGCACATGAAAAAGGCATCGTGCATCGCGATGTGAAACCGTCGAATTTAATGTTGGACACCGGCGGTCAAGTGCGCATCCTTGATTTCGGCTTGGCCCAAATCGGGTTTTGGGATGCCGGCTCGGCCGAAATCACAACGGTCGGCCAGTTGATGGGCACGCTGGATTACATGGCCCCCGAGCAGGCCGAACGTGGCGGCGCGGTGGACTATCGCGCCGACTTGTATTCCATGGGATCAACCTTGTTTCGGTTGTTGACCGGCCGCGCCCCGTTGGCAGCCGCACCGAATCTGACGCCGCTCGAAAAATTGCGACTGTTGGCCACGCACAAGCCGCCCAAGTTGCGTTCACTACGCAGCGATGTACCGGAATCGCTCGGGCAAATCGTCGATGCCATGTTGTCTAGTGATCCGGCAGGGCGACCCGCCAGCGCGACCCATGCGGCGGAACTGCTTGAACCGTTCGCATCGGGTTCGGATCTCGTCGGGTTATTAAATCGCGCGCGATCCAAACCTGACGTCAATGATGAAAGTTTCGTTGCGAGTCCTTGGTTACCCCGAAATTTGGCAAACGACATCGCACCCGCTCCAATCCCCACGCCATTGTCCGATGCGACATCCGGCGGAAAGAATCAATCACCAAATCGTGTAGTCGTCGGGCTGATGCTTGCCGGTTGTCTTGCGTTGCTTTGTGCCGGGATCGTCTTTGTGCTGGAACTCGGCAAAGGGCAACTTGTGATCGATTCCCAGGCCGATGTACATGTCAAAATTGTGTCGGTCGACGACCAGGGGCAACGGGCCGAAGTCGACGATTTGCAGATCGAACCCGGCACCAAAACAACGCGACTGAAAAGTGGCAAGTATCAAATCACGATCGATGCCGCCAGCGATTCGTTTGCTGTCACCAACCAAACGTTTTCCATTCGCAACGGTCAAACGGTGGTGGCCACGATCACATCCAAACCGAACGCAGCGGACGCCAAGTTCCGTGCCATAGACGCCGCGATCGATGGCAATGTATCGCAAGCCGAAGATCCGCGGCTGAATGAAGTCGTCTATGACGGCGAGACACTGGATACTTGGTTGCGGCGGCTGAAGTTCGAACGGAATCCCGAAGAGGTCACTCGCGCGCTGACGGCGATCTTCGCCTTGGCCGACAAGGACCTGAGAGACGTGATCCAACAACCGCTGGTTGACTTTATTCTTTCAGTCGACGCCCGGGGACACGGCTGGTTCGGGGTCGCAGTACCAGCTCTCGAAAAGTGCTGCGGCGATGATTTTCCGGTGACGGTTGCGAGAGTCCTGAATCAGCTGGATGAACCGGAAAAGCTGTCTGTGCTCCGACACTCGAAAGAATTCCTCGCCAGCGGATTGTCGCAAAGCGTTGGCAATGAAACCCAATTTCTAGACGCGACGGCAACCATGCTGGCAAGTGAGTCACCGAAGACGGCACTCGAAACCGCGATAGCCTTGCGCGAGATCGCTAACAATGCCAGCGGCGAGGCTGCCCCGTCGCTTCAACAAAAGATTGTCCGGTTACTCGTAGACACCGGGTCATTGGAAAACGAGTCGTTTTGGCTTGCGTACCCGCCTTCGACCTTCAATTTCCGAAACGATGGCTCACGCTGGTCCACCCACTGTGTCGCTTTTCAACAGGAAGTTGCCCGGCGGGCAAGTGCCGTCGCAGCCGACAAACAAACGAACGATCTACTGTTTACACAAGCAGCCGTTGTGCTGCGAACTCTGGCCGATTCGGGATTCGAACTTACAAAGTCACAGAAGGAATCTGTCTCAGAGCGTCTGTCCGTAGTTTTAAAGCAAATGGCCGAGGACCCTAGCAAAGCGTACGTCGAAGTCGATTTGCCCGACGATCTTAATCGCTATGTCGCTCCCGTTACACCACTCGGAGTGTCCACCGATCCAACGCACGATTCCGCCAGCAAAGCAATCGTCATCATGAATTTGATCAGTACGGCTGGGTTGCATGATGCGTTGTCCATTGAATTGCAATCACTCTTTGACGCCTTTCGACAATTGCCGCTGTATGGAATCAGTAACTCAATCGTCGAATTGCGAAATCTTGGCAGTCAAAATTGGCCACAAACCGTTCGCCACTTCAAACCGAATGGCCAAATGAATTCATTGATCAGGCGAGTGGTCTACTTACAGGCTGGATTTCTGATCGGCAAAAACGAGACCGAATTGTTCGCCCGGTTTGAAACAAAGTTAACCGCCGACATCGCTGTTGAAGTCGATCGCGCGCTTGAAGCTCTCGAATTCGGCAACGACCAGACCAAGCTGATTGCGTTTCAAACGCTCTTCGGAATGATGCCCGCCAACTATTCTGAACGTGCGATTCGTGTAATCGAAGCCTACTTCGCGACCGACAGTTGGTGGAGAAGCCTTGAAATCACACACAGCGCCGGCCTGTGGGTCAGGGCTGCCGGGGATGATTTCGCGGCAAGTTTCACCCGCGCCTTGGAAAAGTGTGATGCATCGAATCGTCGCCGACTGTTGCAAATCGATCTACCGAGGGTTCAAGGATTTAGATGCTCCGATCCGAACAAGATCACACCGCTGTTGACCTGGTGCGACAAAGTTTTGAGCAACAAGGATGCCGCCGATGTTTCAGATGACGCCGAAACGTTTGCCATCGTTCGATTACTTACCGGATTGCTGCGTGTCACCGAATCGGTCGGCTCCGAATGTCAGCAACGGGTGATCGAACATCTGAAAAGCTATTCCGCGGTCGACAATCAGAACTTTTGGCTATTGCAACGAATCGACGAAACGGACGACTCCCGTTACAGCCGCACGATGCGTTTGGCAGTTCTGGAAAAAGCGATCGCGCAGTTGTCGGAACGTGCGGCGACCAACGACGTGCTGGATTGTCAAGCCTTGGCAATCATTGCATCGGGCATTGACCTATTTGATGCGCTGACCGAATCGCAACGGACGAGTCTAATCACTCAGCTTCAAAGTCGGATTGCCGCAGCAGCCAAAGATCCAGCTGCCCATGCGGAATTCCACTCGTTGTCGAGCAGGTTTAATCCGCTAGGCCCCAACTTTGGCGGCACCCAGTTCTTTATTTCGTACTTTGATAATCAACCGGGTCGGTCAGAGAAACCGGCCAACATCACGACGCTTGCACTGAACCTGCTGTTTGACTTGGCAGCGGGGTCCGATGCAAAATGGTTGGCGGCCACGAAGCCGGAAATCGAAGCATTGCACATCGCTGCCGAAGGGATGCACGTGATGGGCCGCAACGTACTCGGTTCGCCACAATCCGCGAGCTCCAGACGCGAGCTCGTTTACCACATCTGGTACCTGCAAACCGGATCGCTGCTGGGAAAGAATCTTCAAGAGTTAAACGAAAGGCCGGCGAAGCTGTACGTTGAAGAACAAGAACGCAAGCGAAGATTTGTGCAACCGGGCGACACTTTGGCTGTCTATATTCCTCACGTGTTGCCGCTCAACGGAGAACCACCAGTCATCCAGGCGGGCAAATCAACTCCGGTGACCGGGTTTCCCGTTCCAGTTTCCAGCGAAGGCACCATCCAGTTGCCAATGATCGCCCCGCTGACCGTCAAAGGTCTCGAATTAACGCAGGTCCACGCGTTGATCGAGAAAGCGTACCAGGTTGACCAAAACATTCTGCGCGACGACGTTCCGACCGGAATCACGGTTCAATTCTTGCTTCGTGACGGACAGCAAGTCGAACTTCGCAACATCGCCGGCAGTTCGGTGGTCGCCCAGCCCAGTAAGAAATAGCCGGAAAATCGTCGCTGCTTACCGCAACACTCGAACTTCAAGGGCAATGTCGTTTTCAAACGCGGGTGTAGAGATTTGAAGTTCACCGCCCGAGTGACCAATGGTCGTTTCTAGCAGTGTCTCACCGCCCACGGGATCGATCCACTTAAAACGATAACTTGCCGCAGGAAGGTTCACTTCGATTTCCGCTACACCGCGCGCGCGAAGCTCTTTCTGCAGATCCTTGGGCTTGTTCGAAATCGGCGTGTGGAAGTAAAGGGCGTATTCGTGTCCGGGATTTGCAAGGACACCGTGCGTCAACTTTGGCGAAGTGCTTCGAATCACGGAAGTATCCGGACGCATTGAAATTAAATCAAAGCCGTCAAGAAACTTCTTCATCACTCCCAACTGCTCGCGCAACTGAACACTTCCGCCGCCGGGTGACTTGTACTGGCCGAGGCTGCCGTCGGGATGTCGACAGGAAAACGAGTAATCCAGGTTGTTATACAGTCCGCCGCCGGCAAGCATGAAATCCCAGCCTTCGGTTCGATACAGAACATCGGCACTGCCGCGAAATCCGGTTTCGTTTTCCCCGATCACTTTGTTCAGGCCGGCGTTGATTGCAACCGTATCCGGTGGGACACAGTAGTGAAAATTAAAGATCGATACGGCCGGATGTGGCGAGTTGACTTCCTTGCGCCCGTTGGCGATGTTCAGCGAAATCAAATGCTTGCGAGGGAAATCTTTCTCCGTGTCGACGATCGTGTTGATGATCTTGGTTTGCCAGTCCATCGTGACACCACCAAAGTACGGTTCGTTACAAACTTCGTAGTACAGGTTGCCGGCGTTCCTCAGCTCTTCGACGATCTTCTTCGTTACCGCGATCTGAACGTCGGTCAGGTCATGTTGGCTGAGGTTATAAACCTGTTCGCGGCCGCACCGGCCGATTCCCTGCGTATTGTTGATTGCGTTCATCGGCGAAATCTCCCACATCTTGTCGTTGTACATGGGACAGAACAACGTGAACTCGACAACGATCCCGCGTTGCTCGGCCTGTTTCAGCAAGTCGGCTAGACGTTGAAAGTAGGCGGGATTCCATCGACCCAAGTCAAACTTGGCGGTACCGTTCTTGGCAATTTCGTCACTCCGCATCCACGGACTGATGTAGCGAGACTCATCGGGAGCCAGTGTGTTCTCTGTGATGTTAAACGCCGACGGGTCCTCGCGATAAACCCCCGAAAAGATGCGTGTGTGGTTCAGTCCGTGACGTTGCAATTCATCGAAGTAGCGGATGTAGTCAAAATCCAAGTTTAACAACGCGCCATAATGTTCTCCCGAAGTCACCAGCAAAGTTGTAGCGTCGCGCCATTGCAGATAACGGGGATTATCCGGATGCAATCTTAGAAAGCCCGACTGCTTGGGTTCGTCGCAATTCGCCATCGAGAAAACACAACCGGCCAATACGGTTGCGATTGCAAGTTTGCTCCATCGGATTCGGCTCGGGGAAAACATGAACATGGGGATCGTCGTGCGGGGGCTTTACGGTCGCCGAACTCGTCAAGAGTTTCGGTCGTTGGGTAGCGGAACTCGTCAAGACTTTCGAGGATTTCTGGTTCTGGTTGCTGCCGAAACTCTTGACGGTTTTCCGCTACCCCGTTGCCATTTTAGCCGATCCGTATGCCGTCCAGGAATCGATTAAACTGGACTTTCACGTGCCAACATCCATTCATCCAGTTAGACCGCTGAACGAATAAAAGGACTCCGATGAATCACCACCCCGTCCCCCGTCGCCGTTTCGTAAAAAGCCTAGCGGTTGCATCCGCGGCAGCCACCGTTGTCAGCCCGACGATTTTGAATGCGACGGACAAGTCCGGCAGCGGGCCGACGATCATCGGCGGCGGTCGGTACACCTACGAATGCATTCACGACTGGGGGCTTTCATCGCTGCCCGCCGGTCACGAGTACGGGTGGACGTCCAACGGTGTCGCGATCGACGAATCGGGGCGTTTGTACGTCAGCCATCATGGTGCACCGGGTTCCATTTTTGTGTTTGACGAGGACGGCAGATTCATTCGCGCGATGGCGATGAAGCATCGCACCGAAAAGGAGGCCGCCGGCCATGGCGTTGATATTCGCAAGGAAGGCGACACGGAGTTCTTGTACCTGTCGCCCGATAGCAGCGATTTGGCATTCACAAAAATGACACTGGACGGCGAAATCGTGTGGCAGAAGGGTCGCGCGGATCTGGTCAAAGACAGCGGGATCAAATTGACACGATATCGCCCCACCAACAGCAGCTTCCGTCCCGATGGCGGATATTACCTTGGCGATGGATACGGCAGCAGCTATGTCTTTGAATATGACAAAGACGACAATTTCGTTCGCTCCATCGGTGGTCCCGGCGGGCAAGACGGACAGTTTCGTACGCCACACGGCCAGTGGCTGGACGACCGCGACGCAGCGCCGAAGTTGGTCGTCACCGATCGAGCCAACCAGCGGTTGCAGTGGTTCGCGATGGACGGCACACACATCAAATCCATGGGCGGATTTGTCAAACCCGCCGACATCGACGTTCAAGGTGATTTGTTGATCGTCGCCGACATCGGTGCAAGCGTCACTGTGCTTGACAAGGACGACACGGTTGTCGCCAAATTGGGGCACAATGCGGAATTAGAAAAACGTGTGATGGATCGCAAACTGGACGTCCGAAGTAAACGCGATCAGTGGCTCCCCGGAACGTTCATCCATCCCCACGACGCCTGTTTTGATCGCCACGGCAACATCTTCGTCAGCGAATACGTCCTCGGCGGGCGCGTCACAAAACTGCGCAAAGTATGAACCGCGAACAAAAAGGGGAAAGGGGTAATTAAAAAAGGGGAAGGGGGCAATAGTGTTCGGCACGGCGTTTGATCTTGGTTTCTCGCGTCGGTTTTGTGCTTGGGAGCGGGCTTTGCCGTACGCGCCGATGGCCTTACTCGCGGCGCGAGGTTACCGACCGCGCAGCGTTAACGCCAGGCGAGCACTGGCAGCAATGCTTCCTGAGCGTTTTCTACTTGTTTTTTGATTCGGCCTCGTCGTGACGACGGAGTTTTTCCAAATGAGCGATCAGTTCTTCTTCGCTGGCCAGACCCATGAAGTAGTAGCTGATCATCTCATACGTTCGTTTGGTCGGTTTGCGACCTGTCCACAGATTGATCAGCAGACATGCAATGATGGCGCAGTAAACCTGGATCTCGATCCCGTTTTTGCTGTGGCTAATCAGATGATAGCATCCAAGGAACTGCTTGAAGAATCTGAAAAAGATCTCGATGATCCATCTTTGGGAGTAGATCAGAGCAATGATCTCAGCCGGGACATCGAGAAGGTTAGTTGCTATTCTCAGGATGCCATCACTGTTCGGAGCGGTCGAACCTTTTGCCTTTCCGCCGGTTCGGTTTTGGTGCGGCGTGCAGCGAATTTGAATGAGCCGAATCGTGTGAGTAGGCCTGACAGAGCTCTTGCTTGTCTTGCCAAGTAATACGATCTGATCGCTCACTACACCCGCGTCCAATGCCGCTTCGGACAACTCCCGTTCTTTGAGCACTTCATAGACACTGTTGTCGCGGAGGCGGCAAACATAGCTGCTCTGCTTGTCAACGATTGCGTTAAACAACGTGAATTTGGCATAGCCACGGTCCATCACGTACAAGTGATCCTTCTCGATCGTTCGCTCAGCTACCGCCCTCTCGTCGCTTTCGCCGCCTGCATTGGGTGTCACGTCGATCCGGGTGGGAATGTATCGGTCAACTTCAAAGTGCGTATGCAACCGCCATTGCACCAAGCCGCTACCCTGAGTCTCCTTAAGAAGTGAGGCTTGGAGCATACTGGGCAGTGCGGAAACGATCGATCCATCGACCAATGTGATCGTCTGGTTGATTTCCTTCAGCTTCGCATCACGATGAACTGGTTTGGCTTGCTCGCCGAGTTCTTGGATAATCTCTTTGAGGCGATTGGCGTCAAAGAGTTGCGATGCCTCGCTTAGTGAGCCGAGTGATGTTCGTTTGCAGCCGAGTTTTTTCTGCACCTTAGCCAATTCGCTCGCCTGGGCGATTGCCCGCAAGCTCGTGACCGTGGGATTAAACATATAGAGCAGGACAAGCATGCAATACTTGTCGAAGTGCAGTTCCCGGTTGTTTGCTTTATCTCGACCACATTTTTCATCATGAAGCCGCTCCAGCAGTGGAAGCAACATATCAAAGTATTTCAGTCCTTGAATGTCTTTGCTTTTAACTTGCGGAGGCTTCTGAGGTTTTGTGGACTGATCGCTGTTTGCGTCTCGCGTAATTTGCGATGCGACGGGTTTGCGCCTTTTCGGAACGGATTTGGCTGACGGCTTCGGCACGATGAAAACCAACGCAGTGACAACTTGGCAGACAGAAACGCAGTCTTTCTGCTGGCGCAAATTCCGTGCCAATTGTGACTAAAATTGCTGGCGCAAATCTTGTGCCGAACACTATTGGGAAGGGGGTAATAAATACATTTTGGCGTCATGAAACGTCTGGATGTTCATCGCGCATCAAAACTTGTAAGCACACGAAGCGAAGGGCGCGTGCGAATCAATTCACGTAACGCCGCACGCGGTACGTGACGCCATCGAAGGCTGGATCGTCGAAAGAAGTGTAGTGGAACTCAAGCCGCTATCACTACGGGTTCGGTGGCGACGTGCAGATCAGGATGACCAGTGATTCATTGCCGGTGTTTTCAATTCCATGAACACACCAAGGCGGGAGATAGATAAAGTCTCCCTTTTTCACTTGGCGTTTGTAGCGATGGAATGTCATTTCGCCTTCGCCTTCCAATATGACATAGGTTTCTTCCGTTGGATGAGAACCTGGTTCCAATACAACGTGTGGTGGCACATAGAACTTGACCAACCCCATGTTTCTGGCGGGGGCTTTCGGATTGACGGGATGAACGACTCGCACTCCAACGCCATGGCAGCCCGGATAAACAACAGGTACACCGTCCTGGTCGCGGACGATCATCGGGTCCGGCGGCGTCTCCGGCTTGGGGACGTCGGGCATCAGGTCTTCGCTGGTGTAGCCCTTGAATTGTGTGATTTTTGCCACGGTTGACTCTCCTTGTTTATGCTCGAAATGTGGATGACTTCAAGTCTCCGCTATGCTGCGTTGTCTCAGCGTGAAATGTCTGCACGATGTGTTGCTCGTGTCCTGGTGTGCCCCCTGCGTTCATGGCCGTGTTTCCGCCGTCTAACGGAATGATCGCGCCAGTTATCCATCTCGCGGCGTCCGACGCCAATAACACCGCCAGGCCTTGGATGTCGTCCGACCGGCCAAGGCAGCCGGCTGGGATACCTTGTAGGAAACGGCTTTCCAGGGTGGGGTCGCTCTGCATCCGAGCTGTCAAACTCGGATTGACGACTTGCGCCGGTGTCACGCAGTTGACCCTGACTCCACGATGGCTCCACTCGGTGCTGAGTTCGCGCGTCATCTGGATCACGGCCCCCATTGCCATACTGTAAGCGACGTGGCCTCGGCCGAGGGCTGTGGAACTGGCCACCGATCCGATGTTCATGATCGAACCGGAGCCGCGGGCCAGCATGCGTCGTCCCGCTTGCTGGCACATCGCGAATCGCCCGATCACCAAGTTCTGCAACACCCGGTGAAGGTCTTCGATTGCAAGGTCTTCCGGTTTGCACAAATGTCCGTCGCCGGCAATGTTGCCGAGAAAGTCGACTCGGCCGAACTCGGCATCCACTTGTTTGAACAACTCAGTGATGGCTTCGGGGTCGGAAACGTTTGTGCCCGCGACGAGCACTTTTCGATCCCATGCCCGGATTGTCTCGGCGGTCGCTTGAGCGCCTGCGGCATTGCGATCGACCAGGACAACGTCGGCCCCGTGCTGGGCGACAGCCAGCGCCGCGGCCTGTCCCAATCCCTGAGCGGCGCCGGAAACAACGGCGACTTTGCCCGTAAGATCGAATCTTGAATTCGTCATTAGTCGTTCGTCCATATTCGTGAAGTCGTTTGCAGTCGTGGAATTCCCAAGAATTCCCGAGAAGGCAAGGGATTGTGGCGAATTCCACTACGTATCGGTTTCCTGCTCGTGAGCGCTGTTCATTCCACCGCCAGCCATGGCGAGAATCGCTCCCGCGAACAAGCATGCGGCCATCGACCATAGTCCGAAGGTCCCCAGTATCGTGGCACCGAAGAATCCGCCGATATTGGCAACAGAATTAATCAACGCGATCCCGCCTGCTGCCGCTGCGCCTGTCAGGAACGCCGTGGGCAGTGTCCAGAAGACGGGCAACATGCTCATCATGCCGGTCTGGGCCAGACAAAGACCGACCAGCGACAGCACAGGAGACTCGGTCAAGGCAGTCAGTGCCCAGCCGGCTGCTCCCACGACTGCCGCAATGGCGAGGTGCCATCGCCGTTCGTTGTTGCGATCCGAACTGATGCCCCACAAAGTCATCCCTAGGACTGCGCAGATATGTGGTAAAGCGCTCAGCAGCCCAATCTGAAACGTACTCAATCCCTGAAACTCGTCCTTGATGAGTTTTGGAAAGTAAGCGCCGCCCGCGTTTGCGCCGACCGCCACTGTGAAGTAAATGGCGATCAGCAACCAGACCCGCCATTGCATCATCGCCGCCAAATGATCGGCATTGTGATGACTTCGGCGGAGGTCCTCTTCACGTTGCATACGGGTGACTAGCCAGCCGCGCTGTTCCACAGAAAGCCAGGTTGCATCTTTGGGATAATCCGGCAAATAGAACAAAACGGCGAGGCCGATCATGACAGATGGAATACCCTCCAGCAAAAACAGCCATTGCCAGCCGTGTA
>JAGQPO010000077.1 GCA_020426665.1 Planctomycetales bacterium | reverse complement strand
TCGATTTCAACATCGTCGACCGGTGCGGTATCAACAGGCGCTGGATCAACGGCGGCTGCTTCAACACGCGTCGATTCGCCAGCGAACAACCTGTCCGATTCGCTGACCGATTTTTCCCGTTGCAGCAACTGCGCCGCGATCGGTTCTTCAACCAGAGGCGGCGCTCCAGCGGTCAAGTCTTCGATCAACGGATCGCTAGGTCGCGTTCCGAAACCCGGCAACCGTGTGACCGCGGTTTCAGCGGTCAGCGCCTGCAAGACGTCTTCGGCGGACACATCGTCGTCCGCGGCGATCGAATCGGCACGGACATCCGAGACCGCTTCGGCAACCGGCGGCATTTCACGAGCAGCCGACTGATCGGAGCCGGACTGTGAAGAACCGGACTGCGACGAATCAGCGGACGCCCCGCCGGCGTGGTCATCAGGAACCTGTTGGGGAGGTTCTTTGGGCTCAGGAGTTTTTCGAGGTTCGGGAGGTCCGGGGGTGCCAAGAAGCTTGGCCAGAAGGTTCCAATTGTCTGACATTCGGTCTTTTAAGGATTTATTTTGAAAGGGCCAGCGGTGGACCAGTTTGGCGTCGGGGCGGCTTGCAGAATCGCGCGTTTGATAGGAACGCTGCGTTCAGGATTCTTATTTTCACACCAACATGAGCAACGGGAACTACTCGCTCGATGCCGAAAGGATCGACTCGGATCCGGTCAATGGTCTTCCACCGTCAAACACGGAATAGGGAAGAGGATGGGACAGAGTCAAGTAGCCTTTTCGTGGGGCCCGCGAGTCTGGTCGCCGCGGCCTCACGGTTTCCCGAAGGTGTATATCCTGCCGCTGTCCTCGCTAAAGGGTCTTGTTGCTGTGATTGGTCCGGTTTTGGCCGGCAAACGTCTTATCGCTCGCCCCAGGCCACCGGGTTTGGGTATATGTATAGCCGCGGCGGTCCAGATCCCCAAGGGGATTCCAGACGATTGCGATCCAGGATCGAGGTTCCGGTCCTAAAAAAGCCCCCTTTTTCACCCTTCCTGCCTGCTAAATGCCACCCCAATCCGCCCCGTCATCGCCATTGGCGAATCCCGCGCATCTTATCGATCGCCGTTCAGGATCGCAGTTGCGCCCCCTGATCGTGTTTGGCACCCGCCCCGAGGCGATCAAATTGGCGCCTGTGATCCTAGAATGCCAGCGTCGTCTGAACCAGATCGCACCGATTGTTTGCAGCACAGGCCAACACCGCGAGATGTTGGCCCAGGTGCTGAACTACTTTTCGATTACTCCGGATGTCGATCTGGGTCTGATGAAACCCGGCCAGACGTTGGTCGGATTGACCGCAGGATGCCTTGAAGCCGTTGACCGCGTCATCGTCAAAGAGAATCCGGACTGCGTCGTCGTTCAAGGCGACACGACGACAGTGATGGCGTCGGCAATGGCCGCGTTTTACCACCGGATCCCCGTTGTGCATGTCGAAGCCGGTCTTCGCACTGGTGACCTGAATGCACCCTGGCCGGAAGAGTTCAACCGGCGCGTGGCCGGAATCGTAACGACGCTGCATTGCGCACCGACCGCTCGAAGCGAGTCGGCGTTGCTTGCCGAAGGTGTCCCGGCGGCGGCGATTCGGGTCACCGGCAACACGGTCATCGACGCGTTGCTGCACACGGTCACCAAAGAACGTGCCAACGACGCAGCCTGGAGAACCAAGTACCCGATGGCTGTAGCCGAAAGCGTGGTCCTGGTAACAGGTCATCGCCGCGAAAACTTCGGCAGCGGACTCGAACAGGTCTGCGGCGCACTGAATGACCTGGCGTTGCAACATCCGGAAACGCAATTCATCTATCCCGTGCATCTGAACCCGAACGTCCAAGGTCCTGTTCATGCGATGCTGGGAGGTCGCGCGAACGTTCACCTTGTCCCGCCAGCAGATTATCCAGAGTTCGTGTGGCTGATGGATCGTGCGTCCGTCGTGTTAACCGATTCGGGCGGCGTGCAAGAAGAGGCGCCATCGTTGGGCAGTGCCGTGTTGGTGACCCGCACCAAAACCGAACGCCCCGAAGCTGTCGACGCAGGCCTCGCCGAATTGGTGGGAACGGACCGAGAGCTGATCGTCAAACGTGTTTCTGAATTACTGGCCGAACGCAAAGGCGGCATCGGCGCCGCTGTGATCGAGAATCCCTACGGAGACGGCACGGCATCCAAACGAATTGTTGACTGGATGCTCGAGTAACCACTAATCAGGAATCACTTCGCCACGAATCAAATCCGCAAACGTCTCGCGTTTGCGGATCAATTTGGCTTGGCCGTCTTCAATCATCACCTCCGCGGCACGTGTCTTGGAGTTGTAGTTGCTGGCCATCACAAATCCATAGGCGCCGGCGTTTTCAAGGATCACATAATCGCCGACACGACATGCCGGCAACGATCGGCTGTCGACATATCCGCCTTCGCGTTGTGTGAAGATATCACCCGATTCACACAACGGCCCACCCACAACGGCCTGAACCAACTCTCGATCATCGACCGCGTGGCCGTCGGACGAACAGACCGAAATCGGATGGTGTGCGCCATACATCACTGGTCTGGCCAAGTCGTTGAATCCGGCATCCAACAAGACAAACAGATTCCCGCCAACCTTCTTGACGCTTCTAACTTCCGCGATCAGAAAACCCGATTCAGCCGAAAGGTAACGTCCCGGTTCGATCTCCAGCGTGATCGGATGGCCGAATGATTCACTGAGCCGATTTCGTGTCGCATCCCACAGCTGGAAATACTTGTCCAAGTCGACATAGGTTTCTGATTCGTTGTACGGAACCGGCAACCCGCCACCGGCGCTGATCGTCGTGATGGTCCGCCCCACTTCGCCAGCGACACGCTCCATCGCCTCGCACACTTCGCTCAAGTGTTCCAGATCCGTGCCCGAACCGATGTGCATGTGCAATCCGGTCACCGTCACACCAAATTGATCCGCGCGGCGAAGACAATCGTCGATCTGGGAGTGCCAGATCCCATGTTTGCTTTGTTCGCCACCGGTGTTGGTTTTCTGGCTGTGCCCGTGACCAAATCCCGGATTGATTCGCAGCGTGACTTCGGCGCCGGGGCGCCGCTGCCCCAGCTGAGAAATCATATCGGGTGAACCACAATTGACGTGCAAGTTGTGCTCGACAACCAAATCCAACGCGGCTGCGTCAAAGATGTCGGCGGTGTAAACGATCTCGTGTCCCTCGGCCGAATACCCCGCCGCCAGCGCGCGGTGGATTTCGCCGCAACTGACCGCGTCGACGACCACTCCGCGTCGGCGCATGCGATCCAGGATCGCGATATTCCCACACGCTTTTTGGGCGTAGCGAACGACATCAAATTGGCTCAAGTCGGCGATTCGCTGTGACACTACGTTGATGTCATAAACATACAGTGGCGTCCCATATTCCTTGGCCAGGGCGGCAACGGATTGCCCCGCGATTTCATTGCGGCTGGTGGAAAACTTTGGCGTGGAAAGCGTTGCCATTGGATAATCGTGATGTGAGTGGATAACGTCGATTGATAACGCCGAACATTTTGCCACCGACGGGTGGGCACTGTCCAGCGGGGCACACTGTCCAGCGGGGCACACTGGCCTGGCGTCGTCGCCCCTGTTGCAGCCAGATTTGGTTTAGGTTCGAGAGAGTTGTACAACGGACTTCCAGTCCGTTGGCACCGTCATTTGGCGACGGACTGGAAGTCCAGGGCTTTCAAGGTGTT
>JAGQPO010000076.1:8054-8359 GCA_020426665.1 Planctomycetales bacterium | reverse complement strand
CAGTTTGTCATCACAGTGGGCGAGGCAGGACGATTCCGGGAGCCAGTGGAATGCGGTCCCCGCCAGCAGAATCGCGAAACAGACCAGTACTCGTGGCTGCAATCTCATTTTTTCGTCCTGTTCGCCTATTACGCACAACGCGAAGATTGAATTGACATGTGTACCGTTGAATTCTATCTCAAGTGAGACTCGGGTGGTTGACGGTCTGAAGCCGCCTTTTCTCTCGGGCGCGAACGTGTTCAAGAGTTCTCCCAATGGAATGCCGTAGCGGAAGCCGTCGAGACTTTCGAGGATTCCTGAGTGCG
>JAGQPO010000076.1:0-8042 GCA_020426665.1 Planctomycetales bacterium | reverse complement strand
ACTCTTGACGAGTTCCGCTACCCCAAAATCAAGTTGTGACGATGCACTAGTCTTAAAATGAGATTCGAATTAAGATGGTTCTCAGGTCGATTGGATTCTTCTGGTATTGGCAGGGCATTGGTCGCGTGGACCAATCCGAAGCGTTGCTGGAGTAATTCCGATTTTCAGGGCGAAGATCGCCCACCGGTCGACCGGTAGCGTTCCCAAAAAACGACGTGAATGAATCATGGTCGCTTATCTAGCGGTCCAAGTTGGACCGGAGAAAGGTCGGCATAACCCGTTGGATCCTGATCGCCCGATGCACCTCGGACGGGGATCGACGTGTGAAATCATGTTAACCGATCCGGTATGCAGCCGATTCCATGCGGTCGTTTTTTACGAGGACGATCATTGGCAGGTACGTGATACCGGCAGCCGAAACGGAACGCTGGTCAACGGCCAGAAAATCGACACTGCCCAAATCGCCGACCAATGTGTGGTGACGATTGGTGGAACGGAGCTGCGGTTGATCGACCCGTCAACGGACAGCAGCGACGTCGACGACGCGTTTCAAACGATCATCCAAGACGTGTCAATGACTGACACGGAGATCGCCGACGATCCCTTGCGTGACGTGGCGCACGCCGGGTATTTGTTTGATCTGTATCTGCTTAGTTTGTCCATGTTGCGAATGGACAACCCACACGAAGTCATTGATTCGGTTTTGAAATTGCTGCGAGATCGCACCAGCGCCGACGCGGTCGGTTTGACATTTGACAGTGGCGACGGTCGTCAACGGCCGCAAAAAGTAGAACCGTCGGACCGATACGACACCGTGAAGGTCAGCCGCGTGATCCTGAACCGGGTCGTGAACGATGGCGAAGCAATTTGGGTGAATGACAAACGTTCGGCCGATCGAGATTGGATCGACAGCTTGCTCGCCAAGGCGAAATGGTCCGATGCGATTTACGTTCCTCTGGATACGAACGAAACGAACATCGGAATCCTGCATCTTTACCGCGACAAGCCATCGTTCAACGAAATTGATTTCGAATTGGCGATCGCTGCGGCGCGACTATTGGCCGTCGGGTTGGACCAGGCTTTGCAACACGACCAATTGCGGGTCGAAGCCCAGCAGATTGCCAAGCGAAACGCGGATTTCGACGAATTGATCGGTGACAGCACGGTGATGGTGCGATTGAAGGAGAAGATTTCGCGGGTTGCCAACGCGAATGGATGCGTCCTGATTCGCGGCGAAAGTGGTTGTGGAAAAGAGTTGGTCGCCCGTGCGGTACATCGAAGCAGCAAGCGAAGCAAACGTCCGATGTTGACCGTCAATTGCGCCGCGATCCCGTCGGAATTGATTGAAAGCCAGCTTTTTGGACACAAGAAGGGATCGTTTACTGGCGCCGACAGTGATCACGAAGGTTGGTTTCAGCAGGCGCACACCGGAACGTTGTTTCTGGATGAAATCGGCGAACTGACTCTGGAGGGTCAAGCCAAGCTATTGCGGATTCTGGAGGGGCATCCGTTCTTGCAAGTCGGCGGAACCCAGGAAGTCCACGTCGACGTGCGTGTGATTGCGGCGACCAATCGCGATCTTGCCGAATTTGTTCGAGAGAAACGGTTTCGCGAAGATCTGTTTTATCGGCTTAGCGTTTTCGAATTGTTTTTGCCACCGCTTCGGGAACGAGGCGATGACTTGGATCTGTTGATCGACCACTTCCTGAATCACTTTCGACAGCAACATGGGCGTGCCAAACTTGCCCTGTCCAAGGCGGCACGCACCAGAATGCGCGACTACATGTGGCCCGGGAATGTCCGTCAATTGCGCAATGTGATTGACAGTGCGGTCGTGATGGCTGACGAAGACGAGATTCAGCCTGACGATCTGGGGTTGCGTGACGCCGGTACCAGTCGTTTGGACACATTTCGAATCGCTGAGTGGGAAAAACGACTGATCAGCAAAGCACTGAACCAGACCGATGGAAATGTTCCCGAGGCCGCGAAATTGTTAGGCATTAGCCGCGCGACGGCCTATCGTAAAATCACGGAATACGAGATCGATCGTTAATCAAACACAAGATGTATCGTTCGCTGATGTCGGTTGTTCAACTTGCGCCAACGTGCCGTCCGGGTTAATCGATTGAAAGGAACTTCAACTCGTCGACTGGCTGTTTTATCCGCACCGGGTTCGCGCGGAGATGTAAATCCAATGGTTGCGATCGGGCGTGCGCTCAAAGAACGCGGCTATGACGTTGTGATCTCGTTGGCCGAACCCTACGCGCCGATAGCGGAAGCCGCGGGACTGGAGCCCCACTGTTTGATCAATCGCGAACAGTTCGACGAAATGCTTGCCGACCCGTCGATGTGGAAGCTGTTAAGTGGCATGCGGAAAGTGATTCGAGGAATTGCCGGAGGATTTTTGAAGCCCCACTTTGATCTGATCGAATCGGTTCACCGTCCCGGGCGTACTGTCTTGGTTTCACATCCGCTGGACTTCGCTGCAAGGATCTTTCGTGACATTGAACCTTCGACACCGTTGGTTGATGTTCACCTGGCACCGGTCATGTTGCGAACGCCACATCAACCCGCTCGGCTCACTCCGTGGCGATTTGAACCGACGCGTCACCGGCGTACCTTTCGAATAGCGTATTGGTTGGGTGATGCGATCATCTTGGATCCATTACTCGCTGGGCCGATCAATCAAATTCGTCGCTCTCATGGATTGTCCTCCATTCGTCGGGTGATGAATCATTGGTGGCTCTCACCGGATGTTGTATTGGCGTGTTACCCCGATTGGTTTGCGCCGTCGACCATCGGCGCCATTCCGCAACTTCGGCACGTCGGATTTCCGCTCAGCGACGGAACGGATGAAGCGTTTGAAACGCCAACCGATTTCCCGATCGCGTTTACCGGTGGATCGGCAAACTGGCACACGCGACGGTTTTTTCAACAGGCCGCCGACGTCTGCCAGGCAATCGGCAGACCGGGATTATTACTGGGCGGAAATCCGAGCTGCTTTCCGGAGCGATTACCGCCGAGTGTTCGTCCGCTGGGATACGCGCCGTTTGGAAAACTGCTGCCCCACTGCTGCGCAATTGTCCACCATGGTGGGATCGGAACCACTTCACAAGGATTGCGGTCAGGGATACCCCAGGTCATTCGTGCGATGGCTTTCGACCAGTTTGACAATGCCGAAAGGGTCGAGAAGCTGGGTTGCGGCGTTTGCTTGCAAAAGGGTCATGGCCTTGCCAGCGCGCTTGAATATGTCTTAAACGATCCCTCAGTGACTCAGTCGGCGAGGCAGATCCGCGAACGCTTTGACAAAACATCGGGCGTGGAGCGCGCGGCTGCTGAAATCGACGCAGCCATGAGCAGTCGAAATTGAGGCAGCCATGAGCTGTGGAAATCGAGGCAGTCATGACCGGCAAAATCGGTCAAGTTTGACAGGTTCTGTTTAAGTTTGCCGACTGTGACGATTCCCAGACGCCGAATCGTACGTCGGTTGTTCCAGTTTTGCGGTCGGTATGGTCGATACGCATTAAACCCATTCGACCTGATCGCGGGCTCGTTCGGTTTGTGCCAAGCATTACCGAGGGCCCGTTACCATCCGCGGCAAATACCGATGAATTCATCCACAGCGACTTCAAAGAACAAGAAACGCCAACTCCTTCGAAGTCTGGTGGCCGCGTTGACGATGGCGACGACGTTGCCGGCGGGGGGTGGGTGTAGCGTTTGGGATCGGATCGGGCCGGGGCCGCACGACACCACGACGTCGTATCATCGCGGCGTTGGGCTGTCGATTGAATATCCGGAAGTCGCCGAGTGCGCGACGGCGGTGACGATTGCCGCCGAGGCAGCCGAAGCACCACATGCGTTGGAAGATCCATCGAAGTTGCCGACGTTGGATCTGTCGCTGGAAGAAGCTGTTGCGATGGCAATGCAAAACAGCCCGGTGATTCGATCGTTGCCGATCGGCGCGGTGTTTTCAACGCAAAGTGCCGCGACGGTCTTTGATCCGGCTCAAGTCGCTTCATCCCAACAGGGCGTTGAAGCGGCTTTGGCAGCCTATGATGCCCAGTACACGAATTCGTTGGCGTGGTTCAACACAGACCAACCGGTCAATACCATCATCAACCCAATTCTCCAACAGTTTCAAGTTGCCAATTCCGAAGCCAATTCAGCGGCCTACCAAAGTCAGCTTCAAAAGCGGATGGCAAACGGATCCCAGTTTAGTTTGCGTCATGTCGTCAACTATTCCAACTCAAACCGTCCGAACCAACTTTTCAGCAGCAGTTTCACGGGTTGGGTCGAAGCGGAATGGCGGCAGCCGATCCTTCGTGGTTCGGGGCTGCAGTACAACCGAATCGTTGGCTCCAGTCGAACGCCAGGTGTCTACAACGGCGTTTTGATTGGTCGAATCAACGAAGATGTTGCGCTCGCCGACTTCGAAAATTCCGTCACAAAGTTGGTAGCGGACATCGAGCAAGCGTATTGGGATTTGTCTACCGCCTATCGCTTGCTGGAAGCAAACGTCAAAGGTCGTGAATCGGCTTTGCGAACGTATCAGTACCAGAAAGTTCGCTTGGATGTGGGGGCCGGGCGTCAAGACGAAGAAGCGCAGGCCCAGTCGCAGTACTACCAATTCGAAGCGAACGTACAGTCCCAACTTGGCGGCCCCAATGGGCTCTATGCGAACGAACAAAAGCTTCGTTATTTGCTTGGGATGCCCGCCTCGGATGGAAAGATCATCAAGCCGACGACCGATCCACTCGATTCGAAAGTCCTGTTTGATTGGAATTCAGCGCTTTCACAGGCTCTGACGCGTCGCGTCGAGATTCGTCGTCAGCGTTTTCAGGTGAAGCGACGCGAGTTCGAACTCTACGCCTCTCGCCTAAACAAACGCCCCCAATTCGACTTCGTCGGACTTTATCGATATCGAGGTCTGGGCGATCATTTGATTGGTGATACCGACAAAGGTCCGCTGAACGGTTTGTATTCGTCAATCACCGATGGTGACTATCAGGAGTGGCAAGCCGGCGTCGAATTCACACTTCCGGTCGGATTGAGGCAGGCTAGTGTTGCGATCGCGAATGCGAAGCTGCAATTGAAACGCGAACGTGCGGTTTTGGCCGAGGTTGAACTTCGTGTCAGCCATGACCTGACCGAAGCGGCGCGTCAAATCGAGGTGACCTATCAATTGGTCGAAACAAACTACAACCGCTATCAAGCCGATCTACGACAAGTCGAAGTTCTGGTACGACGATACTTGGATGGTACCGACAACATCAACTTCTTACTTCAAGCACAACGTTCGGTGGTGCAAAGCGAAATTGCATTCTACCAATCGCTGTCAAATTACAACTTGGCTGTCCGCGACTTGCATTGGGAAAAGGGATCGTTGCTGGCGTACAACCAGGTGCAACTTGCCGAGGATGCTTGGGAGGGCGGTGCGACTCGTGATGCCTACGAGAAAGGCCTGTTCCTGACACCTCGGCAGGATCCGTCCGATATCTCGATCACGCCGCCGGTCACGCGACGGTCGTTTAACCCGTCGGAAATCCAGGCCAGCGGAATGTCAGGCCCGTCACAAACCGTCAGCGAAGAGGCCGCCGTCGGCGTGGACACTTCGGTCACGCTGCCTTACGAGCCGGATCTAGGTTTGCCTCCGGTCGACGTTGCGCGATTGCCCAAACTGTACGAAGCCGGCGACTTCGGATTGACCGAAGAACCTTCGCCATCGGACGGTCTGATTTTCACGGAGTGAAATTCGACACGGCGGCGAATGCAATTGTAAACTTGCATTTTAAGACACGGTGTCTTATTCTTGATGGTTTCGTCTGACACGTTTCCATCACTCTGAGTACTGCGATGCGTCTGGCACTGCTGTTGGTGACATTTCTTGGCCACGGGTTTCTGATTGCTGCGTCCTCGCTGGGTCAGCAGACCGATAATGCGGCAGCGTTTCACGATCTGGCCGATACAATCGCGAGTGAGTATTCAATTGCCGCCGATGGCAAGCCTTTGCAACTTCGCAAAGAATCGGTACTGACCTGGACCAACCCCTTGGTCGGCGAAATCTATGGCGGCGTGTACGTTTGGACGTTGGAAGGGCGGCCCCTGGCAATCGCTTCGATATACAAATGGTACCGCCCGCATACTCACAGCAGCCATGAATTCCAATCTTTGACTACCACGAAATTGCGTGGGACACGTGATGGCCAAAAAGATTGGGTTTGCGAAAGCCCCGGGATAGAGTGGAAAACCATTCCGGACGCGCCGACACCGGCCGCGACTCCGACACAACGGTTGGTGCAGATGCGGGGATTGGCAAAACGATTTGAATTCGAGATGACCGAAAAGGACGATTCGACGACGCGGCTCCGTTTGTTATCTCAACCGCTGCTCCGTTATTCGGATGATAAATCCGACGTGACCGACGGCAGTCTCTTTGCATTTGCCCAAGCGACCGATCCCGAAGCCTTGCTACTGATCCAGGCAAACCGTGACGGTGAAAAGTTGATATGGTATTACGCGATCACCCGGTCTAACTTCTTAGCGATGAAGGCACGATACAACGGCCAACCGATTTGGGATGCACCGCAACTTTCCGATCCAGAAATCTATGGGGCGAGGGGACCGTATGCGAAGTTCGCGTTTAAGACGCCATGACGATAGGACGCAGGCATTTTAAAGTTGCGCTTTTGCGATAAACGACTGCTAAAGACGCGGGAAATCGGTTGTGACTGGTCCCTCGCTCACGCGTTCGGGTTATGAAAAACCAATGCCTAACGCAAACTCGCAACTTCAAAACTCACGCGTTCGGGTTGTGAAGTCCTACACTTCTGTTCTGCTAAGACTCTAATCGACGGTCTTCGTCGTTGGTTCGGTTGTTAAGACGCGGCCAAACGATCCGCGGCCAGAGTCCAAGCTGGACTTGACGTCGGACGTCAGTTTCGCGGAGTCGGCATCCCAATAAGCTTTTTTTTGTGCATCAGACAGCGAATTCAGCGGTGAAACGATTCGAAACCCTGTGACACGCGCCAATTCGGATGTCATCCACCAGGGGCTGTTGGGAAAACACGGATCTTCATCCCACCAGTCTTGGTCTGTTCGAACGAAGGACTTGGCGGTGCAATCTTTCGCATCGCTCAAACAGTTCCCTCCGCATGCGACATGACCGTATTCCATGCCCGTCACGGCGTTATCGTCGATCACAAACTCGGAAACGTTGCCATGAACGTCGTGCAGTCCCCACGCATTGGGTTTCTTTGTACCGACCCGCAGCGATTGGGATTCGTCAGGAACGTTGTCGATGTACACGGCGTAGTCACCAACGGTTTCTTCGCCGTCTTGAAAACAGTATCCTGATTGACTGCCGGCTAGACATGCATGTTGCCATTCACTTCGAAGCGGCAAGCGATAGGTTTGGCCGGTTAACAAACT
Organism: Planctomycetales bacterium; assembly: GCA_020426665.1. Taxonomy (GTDB): domain Bacteria; phylum Planctomycetota; class Planctomycetia; order Pirellulales; family Pirellulaceae; genus Stieleria. The sequence goes on along the minus strand of JAGQPO010000076.1, from coordinate 614 downwards.
GAGATACTTTGTGTATTGCCGCGCCGCAAATTGGCTGGCTGTCGGCATCGGAGAATCTGGATGGCCGGCGTATTGGAAGTTAAAGCTTGGGTCGTACACCTCCGTGGGCGAGGTAACGGCGTCGACATCGGTCGGGCTACCAGCTTGGTCGATTCCCTGGGGCCTATTTCTCTTTTGCGTGAAATGCAATTGGCGATACGGCATGTATTGCTGCATCGTGATCTCGAACTTTCCGATCCAGAAGGGTTCGAATGAAACCGTCTTGGGTTGTCCCGATGACGGATCAATCGGTTCAAGTCGGATTTCGCCGCCCGGTACGGGAACCATTTCGATCACCACACCGGACCCCGGAATACGCTGCTGGTACGGTACCATGAAGCCGCGGTCGGTTTCGACGAATCGTCCGGTGGCGGGCTGTTGTGGCAATAATCGAGTCTCGGGACCACCCGCGACAGAGGAGACGACCCAAAGCGTAACGATCAGAAAGAGGGGCGAGGCATGATGCATCGAATAGACTCTGAAGTGCGGGTCGGTGAGAGTTGTACGACGGACTTCCATTCCGTCAGAAATCGACACGTGTCGACGGACTGGAAGTCCAGGGCTTTCAAGGTGTT
>JAGQPO010000075.1 GCA_020426665.1 Planctomycetales bacterium | reverse complement strand
ACTTAAGAAAATGGAACAATCCTTTCTCGCCTATCTTCGGGGCCGCACACGATCGTTGCCCCAGGTTGCCGTCGGTATCGGTGACGATGCCGCCGTCATCAGTTGCCCGCGCGGCGAAATGATTGCTTGTGCGGATCAGATTATTGATGGGGTGGACTTCTCGTTTGGCGAGCACGATTTATCGGACATCGGTTACAAGGCGATGGCGGTCAATTTGAGTGATATCGCAGCGATGGGGGCGATCCCGGACAGTGCTTTGGTCACGCTGTCGTTGCCAAAGCAAAATGCCACCCAGATCGCCGGTTCGGTCTACGAAGGCATTATCGAAGCGGCAAAGCAATTTGGTGTGGCGATCGCAGGCGGTGACCTTTCGACCTACGATGGCCCGCTGGCGATCAGCATCACGCTGATTGGACACGTTCCCGACGGCTCCGCTTGGCTGCGCAGTGGCGCCCAGGAGGGCGATACGGTGTTGGCCAGCGGCAGCTTCGGCGGCAGCATTCGGGGGCGGCACTTGCGTCCCACGCCACGGATCGAGTTGGCGTTGGCCATTCGCGCCATGGCAACGGTGAACGCCGCGATCGACGTCAGTGACGGTCTGTCGTTGGACCTGGACCGAATGTGCGCCAGCAGCGGTTACGGCGTCGAGTTGGACGTTGATGCGATTCCGATTCATCCCGATGCGATCGGATTGTCGGCCAAAACCGGACGCCCCGCGTTTCAGCACGCCTGGAGTGATGGCGAAGATTTTGAACTGTTGTTATCCGTACCGCCCTCCGATGTGGCCAAGTTGCTCTCAGCGGAGTTGCCAGCGCCACTGACCGCCATCGGGACCATCGTCGGGCGCACCGGTCTGTGGAAAAAACAGGACGGCAAATTCGTCCGCCTGGCACCCCAAGGCTTCATCCACAACGAATGAGCCCACTTTACGCTGCCGTGCCGGCGATCACATGACTGCAGCCGATCGATGTTGACCGTGCCGCATCGTCTGGCATGGTACCGCTACTGGCCGTAGGGCCACCGATGGGAATCGGCAACAGGAAATTCTCGCCAGTGATTTTCTTGTACCAGTTCATGGCGGTCATCATGTTGCCGCCGTCATGCACCCACATCTTGCGCCCCGACATATTTGCCGGATTCGATAGCTTGAGCAGGTCTTCAATTGCACCTTGGTTCAACATCTGGTCTTTCCCTGCACGTGACGCGACAAATCCGTCATGTTACAAAATCCAGCCATCAACTTACACCATCTCGGGGCAGTTCGCATCGATGACCGAACAAGGCCAACACCGCTCCAGACCCCGTTCTTTGGTTGAACAATGCGAAGGCGTCCGCGAATCGATTCGACGCGGTGCGGTGGATGACGCACTGGGTGCACTGGATGATTTGCGGCGTTCCCATCCGTCCGACGCCGACGTGTTGCGTTTGTCGGCGGAGGCGTTTGCAGCCGCTTCACGCCCGATCGACGCGCTTCGAGCCCTGGATCGAATCGTCGAAGTCGAGCGTGCCGACGCGTCGGATTGGAAACGTATGGGCTGTCTGCTTTGCGAGGTCGGCGAGTTCGCTCAGGGACTCGGCGCCCTGCAGCGATCGATCGAGTTGGACCCGTCGGATGTCGAGGCGTGGTACGAATGCGGCCGCGCGAGTTATAAGCTCGGCGACACCACGCGGGCCGTGATCGAACTCGGCCAGGCGGTCCGGTTAACAGACGTTTTGGCGCCGAAGTTGGCGCTGGCGACGACCGCGCCGGGAGCCGATGAGCTGACACAAGAAGATATCCTGCGTGTACGCCGAGACTTCGCGGCGGCGCTGGCAGTGGAGGAGTTGAAGTCGCCACCTGAAACGCCGTGCGACACGACGTCAGACGGCAAGAAAACAGAGCCGCCTCGGTCTGGCACCGATGGGAAGATTCGGGTCGGGTTCGTCTCCAGCTGGTTCGACCGCGAGAACTACATGAAGCCGGTCTGGGCGCTGATCAACGCGATTGATCGCGATCAGTTTGTCGTCTACTGCTATTGCGACACGCCGACCGACGGGCCGGACGACCTGCCCGGCTATCAGTCGCGTGACGTCGATCGGTTGGTCGCAACAGCGGGCTGGAGCAACGGCCGGCTTGCCGACGCGATCAACGCAGACGGTATCGATATCCTGGTGGATTTGAATGCCTACAGCACGCCCGAGCGACTGGGACTTTTCTTGTATCGCTGCGCGCCCGTGATGGCCGCGTGGTTCAACATGTACGCGACTTCCGGATTGCCGGAAATCGACTACATCATCGGCGACGACCAAGTCGTCGGCGCGGATGAGGATCAATACTACAGCGAAACCGTGGCCAGACTGCCGCTTAGCTATCTGACGTTTTCCGTGACCCACCAGGCACCTCCGGTCGTTCCGCCGCCGCTGGCCAGTCGCGGCTATGTGACCTTTGGAAGTCTTGTCACGCAATACAAGATCACACCGACGGTGATCGCAACCTGGAGCGAATTGCTTGGCCGTGTCGACCGCTCGCACCTGCTGATTGGGAACACCGCTTTGGCCTCGGCCGAGAATCGTCGGTATGTGCAGGACGCTTTCGCCGGTCATGGGATCGATCCCGGGCGTCTGACGTTTCGGGGTCCCGCGTCGCATGACAAGTTTCTTCGTTATTACGACGAGATTGACATCGCCTTGGACGCGTTTCCGTACAACGGCGGAACGACGACGATGGAGGCCATTTGGCAGGGTGTTCCGGTCGTGGCCTATCGAGGTGATCGGTGGGCTTCGCGGACGAGCGCGAGCATCCTTTCTGGTACGCACCTGTCATCGTGGGTCGCGAGTGATCGACGAGGTTATGTCGACCTGGCGGCGCAAATGGCGACCGACGCCGATTGTCTGGGCCGGCTCACCGAGCTTCGCCAAACCATGCGGACGCGGCTGACCTCATCGTCGGTGTGCGACGCCGCCGCGCTCGCAAGAGCAATGGAAGACCTGTTTCGCAAATGGCTGGTTCAAGGGCATTGATAGTGTGTGCATTCGGGAACGAACGAACGCTGCCGACCACTTTCAAGAATGAACTCTTTAGTCGTTAGACTGGCAACTCGGGGCACCGATGGGCGAATGATTGAATTGGGTAAGAAAATGTTGGGTAAGAAAATGTTGGGTTCTTCCGGTCGGTAGGCTCAGGAACGTTCGCTTGCAGTGGATGAATCTTGTGAGTCTTTTAATTCGGCTCGTGGATCGTCGTCGTTGCCGAAGATTTTGTCGGGGCCTGCCGAACGCACTGAAAAACCATTTCCGTCGACCTTGTAGATGATTTCGTTTCCCCACATGTCTTGTTGAGCCGTTTCGCCGTTGAACTCGGTGATTTCGGCCAATGATTCGGGTAGCCGTCCGTTTTCTCTGCGATACATCAGCGCCAGCGAACTGACCTGCATGATTTCTTCGACGCCGGGATCGGTCGGCTGATCGGCGTGTTGGTGGCATCCTCCAAAGAGCACGCCGCCGGCGGTGATCATGACCAGGATCTGTTTGGCATTCATTAAGACAACCTTCGATAGTGATTACGAACCGATGGCGCCACGATCACCGGTCTTGCCGGCCGCGATATCGGCGGCGAAGCAATCGATCAGTGTCGATACATTGGCCATACGTTCCAGTTCGCGGATCGCCCTGACGCTGCGATCGAGTCGCGCCAACGTGATCGGGCGAGCGGTGGCGGCCAGCGCTTCGTCTCGCATCATTTTGCGATAGTGCCCGACCGCCATCGAAAAAATATCGTGTAGCACCGCCCGCTTCTTGGGAGCTTCTTTGCCGGCTTCATCAACTCGCGTCGTCACGATGCGTCGGATCGTGACCGGGTCCGGGAACGGATCGGACAGGGCACCGATCAGCGCATCGCGAAACCGTCGTGTGTCTTCGTTTAGCAACCTCAAGGAAGCCGTGATATCGCCTCCGGCAACTTCCACGGCGTGGGCAATTTCGGCAGGGTCAGCGTCGACATGATGGACTTCACGAATCAGCCGTGCGGCTTCGGTCGGATTCAGCGGCGCGAATCGAATCACTTGACAGCGTGATCGGATCGTCGGCAATTGTTTTTGTTCGCTTGTGCCGATCAACAGGATGACCGCATCGGACGGCGGTTCCTCGAGTGTCTTGAGCAAGCAGTTTGCGCCTTCTTCGTTTAAAAAATCGGCGTCCTCAAGGATGGCGACTTTGCGGCGTCCACAGTAGGGGCTTAACCGAACGTCCCGACAGAATCCTTCTTGCATTCGAACTTCGGGCCGGCCGATCAAAAGATCGATGGGGATTGCAGATTTATCAGCCGGTTTACGGACACGAATCACATCCGGATGCGTTTCGGCACCGACCTGGACACACGCTTCGCATTGTCCACAAGGTGCCATTGATTCGGGCGGGTTCCGATCGCAAAGCAGTGTCCTGGCCAGCAGAGCGGCGACGCTGCGTTTTCCGACACCGGCTGGTCCGACCAGCAGGAAGCTGCCGCCGAAACGTTGTTGTCGAATCGAATTTCCGAACCAGCCGTGCAAATGGGCGTTTCCGATCAGGTCAGACCATCCTGAAATCATGTGACCGATGAATCCGCTTTCGTCGTGCTTCCGGCGATCGGATCATCAGGCCCGCGCTGGGGCCCAGAGGTGTTTTGTTTTTCGATCCGATCGATCTTCTCAAGCCGATTGGCGTGGCGCCCGCCGTCGAAATCGGTTTGAAGCCAACGCAACACAAGATCGTCGATTGATCGTTCGCCGATCAGGTCGCCGGGTAAGCACAAAACATTAACGTCATTGTGACGCCGACTCATTTCCACCATGACTTCGTCATAACAGGGCGCTGCTCGGACGCCCAAAAACTTGTTTGCCGTGATCGCCATGCCGATCCCGGTACCGCAGATCAGAATCCCGCGATCTGCCTCACCCGCACTGACGCGGCGGGCAACGGCTTCGGCGAAATCCGGATAATCCACCGACGAGTCCCCGAAGGTTCCCTCGTCGAAAATTTCAAACGCGCGCTCCGTCAACGCTTGGATCAGGCGTGCTTTGATTTGCACACCGCGATGATCGCTGCCAAGTGAAATACGCATTACGCAGACTCCTTATCTCCGTCGGAGACCTCAGGAAAAAAGTCGTCCTCCAGACGTTCAAACCACTGTTCCAATTCAAGTTCCATCTGATCGGCACATTGCCGATAGGCATCGACTGGCATTCCAATCGGATCAGAGATGTCTCCCCCGTCGTGTCGCAAGGTGAACACCCGATCGTGCATCTCCGGCCAAGCCGCCAGTATCGCTGCGCGATGAGATCGTGTCATCGTTAAAACGAGATCCGCGACATTCATGATTTCTTCGCCCAACGGCTGACTGGCGTGTCCAGTCAAGTCTAACTTACGCTCACCCATCACCTCGATCGATTGTGGACTGGCGCTTCCGCCCGTCGACGCGGCAACGCCGGCCGACAGGACTCTGACCGCATCTTCGCGTCCGATACGTTTTCGCAACAATTCACGCATCAATGTTTCTGCCATCGGGCTGCGACAGGTGTTCCCGGTGCAAACCATCACGATAACGGGTTTGACGAATTGATTCATGGCGGCTCGCTCGATCACTCCTTCACGCAACAATTCCCACCGATTGCCGACCACTCGGACAACGGTAGACGCTCCACCATAACGAGTTGGGCCGTCGTCGAGCAGCACAGGGACGAGACCGCTTAGCTGCTGGGCGACCCCTTGAGCCGTCGATTGGGCGGGATTGCCAGACAAATTTGCACTTGTCAGCACCAGCGGGGCGGCCATAAATCGGTGAATGGATTCCAGGATTCGGTGTTCGACGACCCGAAATCCCACCCCTCCGCCGGGTCCTGTGATCCGCGCCCGAACGGATTCTGGCAGCTGATTCACAGCCGAATGAGGGTTTTCACAAGGAGTGATCAGCGTTAACGGGCCCGGCCAACAACGTCGGCTCAGCCGTCGAGCGACAGGAGACGCCTCGCAGAAAAAATCTTCCGCCGCCTGTCGGCTGCGAACCGAAATCGCCATCGGCGCCGCGCCACGACCTTTGATTTCAAAAATTTTTTCCACCGCTGCGGCATCCAACGCGTGGGCGGCAAGGCCGTAAACGGTATCTGTCGGCAGTGCGACCACCTTGCCTTCGGTCAATGCCTGGACGGTCCGGTGGATGATGTCGCTGGGATCGTCGGTTTGGCGAAGGTCAAAAACTTTGGTCATGAATCCCGACAGATTACGCTGAACGGACAAGAGAGTGATTGCCGCCCATTGTACGAGCGGCAAAAATAAGTCCACAAGCCGACGGGATGAAAACCGCCGTCTCGTGGATCTGCACCACCATCAGCCGGCACAATCGTGTGAAAACGATTCCTGCAACCTGACCGGACACATGCGAAATCAAATCAAACCGCCTTCGCATCGCCTTTCTCGTCGGGATCTGATTCGCGGGGCTTGTTGGGGTGCCGCCGCAATGACGACCGTCACGACAACCGGATGTGTGCCCTCCAGTGGTCATGGTCAGGTTGAATTGGTCTGGGGCAGACGGGGGCAAAGTTCCGGCCGGTTTCTCAAGCCGCGCGCGATCACCATCGATCGGAATGACCAGTTGTATATCGTCGACACGACCGGGCGAATCCAAGTGTTCGATCGCGACGGGAATTGGCTGCGCGAGTGGCGCACTCCGCAAACAAAAAATGGGCGGCCCACGGGATTGGCAATCAAGCAAGCCGAAGTACCCGACGACGATCTGTTGTTGGTCGCCGATACCCATTACTACCGCATGTTGGTCTATACGCTGGACGGTCGGCGTGTCCAGGAGCAAGAGATCGGCGGCACCGCCGGACGTAATCCAGGTGAATTCGCTTTCGTCACCGATGCGGTTGCCGACCGCGACGGTTGCTTTTACATCGGAGAGTACGGCGACTCGGATCGCATCCAAAAGTTTGACCCCGACGGGAAGTTTATGGTGCAATGGGGAGGCACCGGACGCGAAGTCGAAAAATTCGTTCGACCACAAAGTCTGTTGATCGCTGACGATGTCCTGTGGGTTGCCGATGCATGCAACCACCGAATCCAGCGGTATGACATCAGCGTGCCGACGCCGCGCTGGATCGACGCCTGGGGAAGTCAGGGCGATCAACCGGGCCAATTTCACTATCCGTACGACTTGGCCTTGGTCGACGACGGAGGCTTGCTGGTTTGTGAATATGGCAACCAGCGAATTCAAAGGTTAAACGCCGATGGCTCGCCGCGATCGATCTGGGGTGCACCGGGATTTGAAGTCGGGCAGCTGTACCAACCGTGGGGGCTGGTGATCGATTCGCGAAATCGGATGCACATCTTGGACAGCAATAACCACCGAGTGCAACGAACGCGGTTGCCCGCGTGAGATGCGGGAATACATGTCCGAAAACCGTTGGTGAAGAGTTGGTCGTTGATCGCTCCGCCATCGAACGCTTTGATCGCGGAGCGATCAGCGACGATGAATTCGCTCTACCTCAAAGTCAAAAGTTGACGAAGCACTCGTGCTGGTTCCTCGCTACCACATTCCGCCTGCAATGGCAGGCGTTCGCCTTGTTGATGACGGTTGCGAGAGCGGATCGCAGCGCGTGTTAGCCGGCCAGCAATTGGTCCATCGCAGCGACCAAACTCTTTACCGCATCGACGCTCTTTTGGAAGTCGGCGGTTTCGGATTCTGTCAGGCTTAGTTCGATGATTTTTTCAACACCGCCGCTTCCCATGATCACGGGCACGCCGACATAGTAGCCTCCAACGCCGTATTCGCTTTCGCACAGAGCCGCGACCGGGATGCATCGTTTCTTGTCTTTGACAACGGCTTCGACCATTTGTGCACAGGCGGCCGCCGGTGCGTAGTAGGCGCTGCCGGTTTTCAGCAACGAAACAATTTCAGCGCCGCCCTTTCGTGTTCGGTCAATGATCTCTTCCAGTCGTGCCGGATCGATCAACTGAGTCACCGGGATTCCGCCGACGCTGGTGCAACTTGGGATCGGGACCATCGTGTCACCGTGTCCGCCCATCAACAGCGCGCTGATGTCTTCGACACTGACGCCCAATTCCATCGCCAAGAATGTGCGATAACGCGCGGTGTCCAAGACCCCGGCTTGTCCACACACCTTTGCGCGGTCAAATCCGGTGACCTTCCACATCTGCTGGACCATCGCATCCAACGGGTTGCTGACGACGATCACGACCGCGTTGGGGCTGGACTTTTTAATCTGCTCGCCCACGCTGGTGACGATTCTTGCGTTGGTGCTTAACAAATCGTCGCGGCTCATCCCGGGCTTACGTGGAATGCCGGCGGTCACGACGATCACATCGCTGTCGGCCGCGTCGTCATAGCTGGTTGTGCCGACGATGTTGGAATCAAATCCGATGATCGGCGAGGACTCCATCAGGTCCAAGGCTTTACCGGCGGGCATGTCTTCGGTTTGTGGGATGTCCAACAGGACGATGTCGCCCAATTCCGCGGCGGCACACCAGTGTGCACAGGTTGCTCCGACGTTACCGGCTCCGATGATCGTAATTTTTGCGCGACGCATGAGAAATTCTTGTGGGTTGGGGTGGGATGGGGTTCGGCGTGTTGCTCGCCAGACGCCCATCGTCTCATCGCAGCCGCCGCGGTCAAGAGGACATGGACAACGTGACGCATGGCGGCCGACTACAAATCGATCGTCACCGGCTGATGTGCCGATTCGCGAGCCTTTGCATCTTCGCGGGCGTTGCGTCGAGTCCAAAGGATCGTGCCAAGAATTGCAGCAAAGATTCCTGCAGCCAACGCGTAACCGATGTATTGAACGCCGCCGCCGGAGTTTTCGGAGACCGCCAGCGACCGCCAGTGGGAGACGACAATCAACGGGCCGACCTGCTTTCCGCCTCCCTCACGCGTCATGAATTCGTTTTCATAACTCCATAACCGATAAAAGAATCCGTCGACGGACACAGGTTGGCTGATCATCGAGACGACGGCGTTTTCAGCATCCAATGGCTGACGCAGAAAATTCGGCAACTCGGCCGTGACCAACGAGACCGGGTACGAACCACTCATTTGAATCGGTTCTCCGGATTCACCGTCGGGGCGTTCCAATTGAACGATCACGTTCCCCAAGTCGCCGCTGGAATCGACCTGGTAATAATAATCTTGGCCCAATTGTTCTCGTCGATTCGGGTCGGTCACGGTGACACGCGTGATTCGTACCGTCGTCGCCCTGATGCGAATCCATTGCCCGTGGTAGTCGCCGGGATGCTCCAGCAGCGCCACGGGCTTGATTGTCTCCGGCGGCGGCAGCGGCTGGCCTGGATCGACGGGGCCGATGTCCAACTCCTTTGCAGCGGTCAGCATCGAGTAAAACGCGTCTCCGTCGGCGGCTTCCAGAGGGCGTCGATTGCGCGACGCGGCTTCGGCGATGCGACTTAAATCAACGCCTTCGCGCGCCAGCAATCTCCATCCCGGAGTTTCGGCGGTCGCAGGAATCCACTGGACATGTCCCGCGGCGAAGGCAGACGCGGCATTCGAATCACCCATCGCGATCGCGTCGGCGCGTATCAAGTCGCCTTTGGAGATTTTGCCGACCAGCGGCGGTGAAAAAATGGAGGTCGTTTGTTCCGAGTCGGTTGTCTGTAAGACGATCTCTTGAAAGGTTGCTAATTCTAGGAAATCGACCAGCGCCTCAGGAACCTTGTATTGGCGGATCACCGAAATCGTCCCTTCGACTTCGACGACGTCGCCCACCGACCGTTCTGCGGTCGCCGGGCCGCTGCGATCCTTGATCACGGCGTGGTCTGCCTTGCGCAGCCGGAATAACAGCTTCGCCATCTCACCGGCGGCAACCGAATCGTTGACTGGATAACACTTCGCGATCCGCGCCTCGTCAAAACCGCTCAGTAAGTCGATTGCAGAATCGGCCCGCGACGGCGTCCAAGTCAACACAGCGATCATGAATGCTGTGATCGCAAAAGTGGATCGCTTTGCAGCAGGAAAAAAAAGGTTCCGATCATTGTTCATCATCACTCTCCATCCGATGGACGCGGGGCGGCGGATAACTGGTCAAAGTTTAATGACGCTCCCGCGGTCGCCTGCCGACGCACCTCTCTGGAGCGTTTGGCATCGATCGAGGTTCGATACATCAATCCAGCCGCGATCACGATGCCGCCAACCACAGCGGCCATAATCCCCAGCCCTTTCCACGACCCCGATGATTTTGCATTTGGTCCGCGATCGTCGTTTGCGGTACCCACCGGCGAGCCGGCCGTTGGACGGGCTGTTCCAGGGGCAACTCCCTTGGCTGCGACGATTCGGCCGATCACAACGGGCGCCAAATCCGCGCCGATCGAAGACCGATAGGGCAAACGCTTGACGAATCGCCCGACTGCTGCGATCTGACCGTCGGGGTTGGCCGGGTTGACGCGAGGATCCCATTTGCCGCCTTCGCCAATCGAGGCGGCGATCGCAGCGGGCAGCTGTGGGGTGATCAATACCGTTGGGCGAATCCCGCCGTCGCTGGGGATGATCCACAACTTCCAGTAGTGTTGGATTTCGACACGATTGTTTGCCGCTTGAAGCTGTTCGGCCAATTGAAGTGTGCCGACGACGCCGACACGTTGGCCGCGATAGATGTCGGGCTGTTGTAACAACGGCAACGTTCCCGTCGTCACCGCGCCGGTTTCGGGCAATTCAGCGGCACGGGCAAGTTGCAAGTAAAACGCATCACTGTCCGCCCCCGTCCAAAACGTTCCGTCGACGACCCGAGCCATCGCCGCACGGTCTAATTCATCAAGCATCGCGACCGCCCAGTCTTGGACACTCTGCCATAGCCCCGGCGGGACTGCACCGGATTCTGCGGCTACTTTTAAAGTATCAAGTGCGGAAAGAATCCCGGCGATCTCTGCAGGATCGAACCATTCGGATTGCTCCATCAGTCGCTCACCGGAACCATCGACTTGATCGACCGTCAATCCCGTCCAATGTGTTTCGACGGATGGTGTTTGAACATCTGGGCTGGACTGGTTTTTCAACAACACCAACGATTCGATCCAGGCCCGTTGCAGCGGCAAATCCATCGAATCCACCCAGTGGCCGAGCGAGCGTTTCATCTTGGACCGTTGCTCCTGCACATCCGTCCCAGAGGCCTTGAGATCAGTTTGTTGGTCGGTTGCCGGCTGAGTGACCGAGTTTCCGACCGGTACGAAAGTGTCCGCGCCGGTTGCCAGATCCCCGCCGGTCGACACCCAACCGGTTTGTTCCGATCCAAAAAACGTCTGATAAACTCCGGGGCGACGGGCCTCGCGCATGACCACAACGACCAACATCAACGCCACGCCGAGCCGAATCAGACGGCGGCGGGTGTCGGCACCACCGGGTACGCGGTGTGTTTTTTTTTCGTTCTTCTCCCCTCGCCGGGGGCGATAAAGGCTGGAATCGTTAAATTGCGATGGGATTCGCATGTGTGCTCCGGCCAACGGGGGCGCGCGCGCTTGAATGACGGATTGAACGACTTTACGCTAGATTGTGAGAGGTTTAGCGCGACAAACAACCTCTTTCTACATTCTCATCACTTTTCCACGAACCGCGGCATGACAAATTCCAGTTGCTCAGATCAGCCGAAATCGACAACCATGCCCCGATCAACCGGGCCGATCCCGCTGCGTCGGATGCCGAGGTGCCTGTTTTTAACGGTCGGCATGGTCGTCGGCGCTGTGGTCGGCATTGCGGGCCGGGCCGCGGCAAACGGTGAACCCGCTGAAGCGTTCGTCAAACAACTTCGCAACGCAGGCTACTTCGACACCGTTATCGCCTATTTGGATCGTGTCGACTCATTGCCCGGTGTTGAACCGTCGTTCCTTTCAGCGATTCCGTTGGAACGCGCGCAAACTTATATCGAATCGGCGCTTTACACGCGTAATTCCGAGAATCGCGACAAGGCGCTCGCCGACGCCGAGAGCGCGCTCCAGGCATTTCTCGCCGGCGGATCTCACCCCAGGCAATCCGAAGCCCGGCTTCAGCTCGGCAAATTACAGATGATCCGCGCCGCCCAATTACTGGCCGGCGAACCATCGGAAACGGAAAAACGCCAAGCGCGAGAATCATATCTGGCAGCCGCCAAAACATTCGACTCGATCGTCAGCGATCTGCGCGCGAAGTTGGAAGAGATGAAGGGCCAGAAAATTGACGTCAAAGCCGACCCCGAGGCGGCGTCGCGGCGCGAACAATATCGTTTCGAGTATTTGCAGTCGCAACTCAATGCCGGCGACGCAATCAAGTTGGCTGCGAAAACGTTTTCCGATCCGGCGACAGAGGGCAAATCGGAATTGGAAGATGCCGCTAATCGATTCGCCGAGCTGAATAAAAAGTATTCGGGTTACACTCCCGGTGCCGTCGCGCTGTCACAGCTGGGGGATGTTTACGAAGTACTGGGGAAGAAAGATGAGGCACTCGATCACTACCTTCGGATGCTGGAAGAACCGGAGGTCGACCAACTGCGAGAGGCAAAGATCCTAGCGTCCACTGGATTGATTCGTTTAAAGCTTGCCGAATCACCACCCAAGTACGAAGACGCGATCGAACGTACCAGTCATTGGGTCAAAGAAATCCGTCCGGACGAAGAGAACCTTCCGATCGTCCAAACGTTTCGGATCGAGCTGGCCAAGGCCTACTTGGCCAAGGCGGCCGACAAAGACTTGAAGAAGGGTGAAATCGGTCGAGCGAAGTCGGAAGGTCGCGACCTTTTGAGAGCTGCAAGCAAAGTTCCCGGTGTCCATGTCGAACAAGCCAAGGCGATGTTGGCCGACTTGGGAATCGAAACCGATGCCAAGCCGATTCCAACCGCTGAACCTCCAAAAAGTTTTGACGATGCCATGGATACGGCGAATCAAATCTTGTCCGTCACAAGTGATTTGGAAGGCGCGCTCAAAGTCATCGAAGCTCAGGAACAAACGCCTGAGCTGAAGAAGCAAATCGACGACATCCATCAACAGATCAGCGACTCGTATGCGATCGGGATTCAAGTGATGCGTGCCGGCTTGGTCATGGTCACCGGCGATACCAGCATCGAACAAATCAATCAGGCGCGTCAGATCATGGCGTACTTTTTGTACCAGTCAAAACGGCATCGCGAAACAATCGTCGTCGGATCCTTCTTGGCCCACAACGCTCCCGGCACCGAAGTGGGACTCAAGGGCGGGTTGATGGCGCTCACGTCGATGCAAATGTTGTTGGCCGAAGTGCCCGACAGTGAAAACGCCGGACTGATTCGCCAACTTGAATCGCTGGGAGAGTTCCTGGCCAAAACATGGCCTGATGACCCAAACGCCGCGGCGGCGCAGGGATTGCAAGTTCGATTGCTTTTGAAAAAAGGTGACTTTGATGCAGCCCAACGGTTGATAGACGACATGGGTGATGGGAACGAGCGGGCGTCGTTCAAACGGCTGCTAGGCCAATTGTTCTGGAACGAAGCGATCGTTGCCCAGGTTCAAGAGAAAGATGAAGCCAAAGCCAAGGATTTACGAGGGCGGGCCGAGTCGAATTTGAAGTCCGGATTGGACGAAATCGAAGGCAATCTCGTTGACGTCGAGGGCATGCAGGCCGCTCTGGTGCTGGCAAAGATTGACGTGATCGAGGGCAAGAATGCCGCGGCACTGGCGATTTTGAACCACCCCAAATACGGTCCGCTGCAGCTTGCGGCAAAGCTCGATGCCCCATCGGAATCATTCACGAGCGAACTGTACAGTACCGAGCTGAAAGCATTGGTCGGAGAAATGTTGGTCGCCGATGACCCGGGCTCGTTTCTTGACCAAATGACAACTGCAATGGGAAAACTTCGTGATTCCTTCCAAGGCCCCGAAGCTCAAACGAAACTGACTCAAAAATACATGGTCTTGGCCACGGACCTGAAGAGCCAATTGGACACCGCGACGCCGGCACGGAAATCCAAGCTCATTGAAGCGTTCCGTGAAATGCTGAAGCGAATCGCAGATACTACCAAAGATGATGCGACGTTGCGTTGGGTCGGCCAAACGCTGACTTCGATGGGCGAGTCGTTGATGGCCAAAGGCCAAACCAAAGCCGATGGCCAGGCTGCCGAGTTGATCACCCAGGGCATCGAAACATTCAAGGCATTGGCTGACCAAGAGAACGTAACCACCGCCTATCTGTTGGGCCGGTCACAACGGTTGGTCGGACAATATCAAAATGCGACCAACACGTTCTATGGTTTGCTGAGCAAGCAACCGCTGATGTTAGAAGCCCAGATCGAAGCCGCAATGGTTTACGAAGCCTGGGCAGGCACGTTGAAACCGAATGTCGCCTACAAAGCTTATCGAGCCGCATTGGAGGGTTCCCGCCCAGGCAAAGACAAAAAGAACACGATCTGGGGCTGGGCCGAAATCAGTAGCAAGACCAGCAAGATGATTCATCAGAATGACAACTTTAAAGAAAAGTTTTTTGAATCGCGTTATCACGTCGCACTCTGCTTGTACCTGATGGGCAAGGCGGCCAAACAAGACAACGACATCAAAAAGGCGATCAAGGTGTTACGGGAAGCGGCGACT
This sequence comes from Planctomycetales bacterium, assembly GCA_020426665.1. Classification (GTDB taxonomy): domain Bacteria; phylum Planctomycetota; class Planctomycetia; order Pirellulales; family Pirellulaceae; genus Stieleria. Next base: position 4,147 of record JAGQPO010000075.1, on the reverse strand, counting down.
TTGTTCCCCGATTTAGGCGGCCCCGAACGTCGCGCCGAGTACGACGCATTGATGAAAGAATCGCAGCGTGCCGTCGGCGAACCCGTCACAGGCATCGGCAAAGCGCCAGCCTAAGGAACCGTCCACATAAGACCATTGCAATGACTCCGGTTAACGTTATCACAACCCGAACGCGTGAGCGAGGGACTCATCTTCCTGACTTGCGTATCAGAATCTTTTGCTGCCGAGTTCACACCGTGCCGCGGGGCGGCTGTATCGGAAACAGTTCCTAAATCTTATCGCATCCCCCGCCTTACCCACCCCAACATCATCGACACCTGCTTCTCCGCAATCGTCAAAACCGCCCATGACACACGCCCGACCTCTCCGATATTCTTTCCACGCCGCATTCGTCGCCTTCGCCATCATGTTAGGTTCCTTTGCGAACCACGCGCACGCGCAACTTGATCGCGTTTATGGCTATGATTCCAATACCGCCTCGGCAGGAACCATTACCGAAGTTTCAAAAAACGGTGTGCAATTGAAAGTCGGTGCGAACACCAAGAACTTTGCGGAAAACGAGATCCGTAAAATCTCGTTCCAAGGCGATCCCCCCGGGCTGACGCGTGCCCGCGAACTTGCCATCGACGGACAGTACCAACAAGCACTGGATGAATTGAAAGCCGTCAACTTCAATTCATTCGAGCGTGACGTCATCAAGGCCGACGCCGAGTTTTATCGGTTGCTCTCGCGAGCCAAACTTGCACTGGCCGGACAAGGTGATCGCAAGGCGGCGATCAACGAGGCAATGGCGTACGCGTCCAATCATGCAAACTCCTTCCATTTTTTCTCCGTCGTCAAACTTCTCGGCAATCTGCATCTGGCGTCTAAGTCGCACGCGGATGCCGTCAAGTTTTTCGGCTACCTTTCCAAAGCGCCGTCGGCAGAATCAAAAATCGAAGCGAGATACCTGACCGGTGTCGCACAGCTGGATCAAGGTGACATCGCGGCTGCGGAAAAAGCGTTCTCTGACGTGGCCGCCGTCGAAGTGAATTCCGCCGACGCGTTGCGTTTAAAAACACTCGCCAAAGCCGGCAACGCCGTCGCCCTTGCCAAAAGCGGCAAGGGTGACGAAGCGCTTGAAATCGTCAATCAGCTGGTTGCCGAACTGAATCCAACTGACATCGAAATGTCGGCCCGAATCTACAACGCTCAAGGTGCAGCCTACGAGGCGACAGGTGATATCGAAGGCGCCATCCTGTCGTACCTGCACACCCACCTGATGTTCTCCGCCCAGCCCGACGCCCACGGACAAGCACTCAGCCGGCTGGTCGAATTATGGCCAAAGGTCGGACGGACCGAACGCGCCGCCGAAGCCCGACAGGAATTGCGCGACCGTTACCCCGGTTACGCCAACTAGTGCTTCTGCAATTCTTGATTTTTGGGTACGACGGACTACCAGTCCAGGGCTTTCAAGGTGTTCTAGGTTTTGCTAATTCCCTATACTTGCGCAGATTGCCGTGAAATTGCGGCGTTACCTTCTTTTAGTGCAAGGATGCCATCATGGACGATTCCAGCGTTTTAGCAAAGTTCCTTAAGCAGTGTCCCTTTGCGGTCTTGACGCAGTCGGTGATTCGTGGGTTGATGCGGAGCGAATTTGACGCTGTTTTCGAAGAGAACCGTAGCCAGCAGTACGAAAAAAAACTGATCTTCTCCACAGTGGCAATGGCTGTTGCCGATGTCACGCTACGGTTTGCTGATAATTTCCGGCAAGCCCACACCAAGCATAAAGAGAAACTGCGCGTTTCGCTGACGAGTTTCTACAACAAGATCAACGCCATCGAACTGCAAACATCCGAGGCCATTGTCGCTCGCTCGGCTAAGCGTGCCGCCGACTTGCAAGATCAACTCAACTTCGTGCCGTATCAGGTGCTCGAAGGATACAACGTTTACGCTCTCGATGGTAACCATCTCCAAGAAAGCGAAAAACGACTCAAGCCACTTCGAATGCTGCATGATGCTCCGCTGGCGGGGACGATTGTAGCGAGGTTTGATTTGCAACGACAGCTATTTGATCGGGCCTATTTGCTCGAAGATGCTCACGCACAAGAATGCACGACCCTTGATCGAGTTCTCGATGACTTGAACGAGGGCGATTTGCTGCTGGCCGATCGGCACTACTGCATTCTAAACTTCCTGAGAAAGGCCAACGACAATAGCGTCTGCTTCGTGATCCGCCAACACGGGCGGTTTAAAGGTGTTTTGGTTGGAAAACGCCGCAGAATTGGCCGCACGGAAACGGGTGTTGTCTTCGAACAGCAAATCAAAACGAGCGATGCTGCGGACGCATTGGTGATGCGCCGCATCACCGTTGAATTAGATGAACCAACGCGCGACGGGGATACGGTCATTCATCTACTGACCAATCTTCCTAAGGCAGTCAAGGCAACGGAAATCGCGGACGTCTATCGCTTTCGTTGGGACGAGGAAACAGGGTTCTACTACCTGACGACGACGCTAACTTGCGAGGTGAAGTCTGTGAGTGAACCTAAAGCGGCTCTGTTTTTATTCTGCATGGCAATGATGGCATTCAATGTGCGGCAAACCGTGTTCGCCGCTTTGTACGCAGAGCATTCCGAGGAATTGGTCAACGACGTAAGCCATCACGCGATCTCAGTGGAAGTTTCGCAATACACTGACGGGATGTTAGTTGTGCTGGACGACGCGTTTTGGGACCGCGTGCTCGGTCCCCACATGGAGCATGGCACCGACCGGATACGAGAAATTAGCCGAGCGATCGACCTATCGAAGTATCGTAAGAGTAAGCGAGGTCCGAAAAAGAAAGTCGAAAAGCCCCCACGAACACGAAAGCGAACGCACGTATCCACCGCTAAAATACTAGCGCAAGCAAAAAACCAAACACCTTGAAAGCCCTGGACTGGAAGTCAGTCGTACCCTAAAACCAAAACTTTACAAAGCACTCGAAACGAGTAGCGAAAAACAGAAGAAACCAAATTCCGCAACTCGCAACTCGCAACTCGCAACTCGCAACTCGCAACTTGGAACTTGGAACTTGGAACTTGGAACTTGGAACTTGGAACTTGGAACCTGGAACCTGGAACTAACTCCCCCGCTTCCGACGGCGGATTGCTTTGGTGGCGGACGGCAGGTATCGCTGGACCAGGCCGACTAGAATTAGGCCCCCTCCGGCGAAGGTCCACCAGGGTGGCGCGGCGTAAGATGGGTGATTGTGCCAGGCAATGTAGACCCAAAGGGGTACCAGGATCGGTTCGATCAAGATTAACATCGATGCTTCGGCACTGGAGACCTGACGTAGTCCCCGCGCGAATAAGATGTAGGGCACGGACATTTGAAAGACTCCGAACGCGCCGAGTGCGATGTAGGCCGTGGCATCGATGGGATTGTGGCTGCGAAGCACTAGCGGTAACAGGATGATGACGGTCGCCGCGTGATTGGTTGTGATCAGCCAGGTTGAATCCACATCGGCCATCTGGCGTATCGCCAACACAACGCCGGCCATCGTGATTCCGGATAGGATCGCCAGTGCCGTCGCGTACAGGTTTCCTCCGCCACGCAACTCCATCACGATGATCAATGCAACTCCGGCGATACAGAAAACAAACATTCGCACATCGGCCAATTGAATGCGGTCTTTCAGGATCGTGACAGCCCCCAACATCACCCACGCCGGCGAAAGGTATTGCAGCCAAATGACGTTTGCCGCCGGCACGTAAACCATCGCCGTCATGAACGACCACACCATCACCGCAAAGCAAATCGTCATCGGAATCATCGGCCAACGAAACTGTGGACGTCGGATCATCGGCGCCAAGATGATCATCGCGAAGAAACTTCGAAAGAACGCGATCTGTAATCCTCGTGACTCGGGCGGCCAACCGTCAAACCAAGGTGCCTTGGCAAAGAAACCACTCATGCTCCAAAGCGTCGCGGCGAGAACAAGCAGGATTCGTCCTTGACGGGAATCAGATGCGGTGGGAGGCGGTGTCACGATGACTCGTTGGGAAACGTTTGACTGGCATGCCCTAGGGGCCGATGGCGACTCGCTTGGGAGGCCAATGCATTAGTTTTGAAGTCGCATTTTTCGAGGCGAATTACCTGTTCATAACCCGAATGCGTCAGCGAGGGA
>JAGQPO010000074.1:11453-24779 GCA_020426665.1 Planctomycetales bacterium | reverse complement strand
GGCCAAACGAAAATCGCTTGGCCTTAGACGATAGCGAAAGCCGTGTTACGAACCGGCCTTCGTGCCAAACCTGTCCTTCGTTTGCCGCGTCGGTGGTGCTGCCGAACCAACGCTCGTCGATTCCGCCACGGTTCGCGCCGAACTGACAGTAATCGCCCGGGTACAAGAACGATCGGGGGGCACAAGTCGGCTTCAAACGCAACAGTCCTTCGCTGGCGTCCATCGCGGAGTTCAAAATGGCGGAGATCCAGTCGCCGAGGACAAGTCCGTCGCCGAGCTTCACATTCGTCATGGATGAATTTATGGTTAGGAGGGAATTTATTGCGGCTATTGTGGCGGAAAGTCTGCCCACATGTTGTATTGATTGCACCTCTGTGCGACAAGAATGCAGACCTTTTGGCAATTCATTCGAGGAAACAAAATCAGGGAATATGATGGCCAAGACCAAGACGGATCGCTCGCTCCATGAGCGATTGGATAGTGTCAGCTGGGACGAAAAATCGCCACTTTCGGTTTCATTTGAATCGCCGAGGGGTCAGGTTCGCACACAGCACGGCCGATTCGTCGGCGGGCGCGCCGATGGCGTCGAAATTGTACGGATCGATACCGGAGCCGCCGTGATTTGTGTCCTGCCCTCCCGCGGAATGGGAATCTGGAGCATCGAATCCGAATCGACTCATTTCGGCTGGCGGTCGCCGGTCCAAGGGCCGGTTCACCCCGCACTGGTCCCGATCTACGACCCAAGTGGTCTGGGATGGTTGGAAGGATTCGACGAATTGCTGGTCCGGTGCGGGTTGGAAAGCAACGGCGCCCCGGAGCACGACGAAACAGGACAGCTGAAGTTTCCGCTCCATGGGAGGATCGCAAATCTACCCGCCGACGGGCTGGCCATCGAGTACGACGAGGCCTCGGGGCGGCTGGAATTAATCGGTGACCTGCGCGAGAGTCGTCTGTTCTTCTCCAATTTTCGTTTGCAAAGCCGGGTGCGCGTTCACGCCGGCAGCCCAACCGTCGAAATCTTGGACGATGTGACCAACGAAGGCGCGACGCCGGCGACCATGCAGTTGTTGTATCACGTCAATATCGGCTCCGATATTTTGGAAAAAGGCGCCAGAGTCGTCATGCCCATCCAAGAACTGGCGCCCAAAGACAAGCTTTCCGCAAGTGAGATCGACGCCTGGGATGACGTTGATGGTCCCCAGGCCGGATACTCCGAGCGAGTCTATTTTGCCAAACTCCGTAGCGACGAAACCAATTTGACAACCGTAATGTTGCAAAACGCCGATGCCTCCCAAGCATTGGCAGTTACCTATGGAACCAAGACATTGCCCCGGTTCATCGTTTGGAAAAATACGGCCGATCGCGCCGACGGATATGTGATGGGATTGGAACCGGCAACGAATTATCCGAATGAACGATCCTTCGAAGCCTCACACGATCGTGTCGTCGAATTGCAACCCGAACAAACGGTTTGTTTCCGAGTCAACTTGCATCCATTGACTGATCCGGAGTCGGTCGCCGAGATGGCACAGCGGATCCAGAAGATTGCCGGTGAAGAACCACCGATCGTTCACAAGGTTCCAAGACCAGGTTGGTCACCCGGTGCGTGAGATGCGATCACATCGTCGCTTCGACCGGCCAACCCTGGGCCCATTGCAATTCAAATTGTGCTCGGTTGTGATCAACGACCGCGCGTAAATAGGCGCGTCTTGCCGTCTCCAATGCCTGCAGCGATTGCAGTACCTCCAGCGGTAAGCCCTCGCCGTCGCGAATCCGCTTCAAGTTGCGGTCGTATGAACTCTCGGCGAATTGGATCGCTTGCTCCGTGGCCTTGATCTGCCGCTGACGGGATTGAACTTGGGCATAGCCTTCGCTGATTTGACGCGCGACCTGGTCCATCACGCGAATCTGTTCAAATTTAGCTTGCTGCACGCGGGCAGACTGTTCACGTCGTGCCGCCCGATCGCCGACTCCGAGATTCCGAATTTGCCATGACATTAATGCGTCCATGTCGTAGCGGCCATCGATATTGTCGGTATTGTTACCAAGCCCACCGCCGAAACCGCCGGCGCTAAGACCGAGCAGGACGCTGGGAACGAACGGCGCGTACTTTTCACGCTTGAACGCTTGGCATGCCGCCGCAACAAGGGCTTGCGATTCTTTCAATTCGGGACGCATCGCCAATCCGGTCCCGATCATTGCACCCACGTCATTATTGGCATCGGTCAATTGCAACGGGACCACGGTCACATCCAAGGGTGCGATTTGCCCGTACCCGTCCATGCTGATCGCTTCGGCCAATCGTGCCGAGGCCATCGCAGTTTGTTCGCGGGCTCCGATCAGTCGACTTTCATTGAGCGCCAACTCGGTTTGCATACGGTCGGCGTCGGCTTGCAGACCCTCGCCGGCCTCCGCAAAGTCTCGCGTCAGTTTCGCCAACTCTTCGGTCCGTTGCCGGGAAGCTTCTAAGATACTGACATCCTGGTAGGCTCCGACCAAATCAAGGTACGCCACTGCGGCAGAGAGCATTTGGCGGTTTTGAGTTGCAGCGGCCGCGTGACCGCGCGCCCACGCCGTGGTCTTGGCAACACGCGGCTGAAAGATCGCGTCGGCTAAATGAAATTGTGCAACCAACCCCTGGCGAGGCGTCGTACCGGCCCCGGTCGCACCGGTTCCGAAACCGTACTGGAAGGAGTTGCGATTGACATCGACGATTCCTCCGTCGCTGGCCTGATAATTTCCGTCGTGGTGGTGGAAACTGAATCCCGCTTGAATCGACGGCAACCAAAGTGATTGGGCGTCTTCCAGTCGGGCATACGCTTCCTGAACCCGCCAGCGGGCCAATCCGACCGCCGGGTGCTGCGCATCGACCATCGCAAGTGCCGACGGCAAATTCATGTCGATGATTCGGTCCGATTGCATTGCAGCGGGTTGCTGAATCGAATCCATCGGACTCGCCGGCGTTAAGCCGAGTGGCGTCTCATCGTCAAATTCTTCGCTCAGGATGTAATCAACCAGCGACAAATCGCCGGGCGTGTTTTGCCCACCGGAAATCTCGGCGGGCACATCGGCGGACTGCACAACATCGATGTTGGGGGTTTCGGGGGAGGACTGAAACGGCGGTGGGTCGACGGCCGGTGTGGATTGCTCCGCTACGAAATTCCGGGCCGCCGGTTGCGACGCCGATCCAATGTCTGGAATCGATTTCGACGCCAACTCCGGTCCAGACGTGCACCCAATGCAGCTGATCAGTCCGAGTGTCAGAAGTCGTTTTGGCATCCTGCCGCCTTTCGGTATTGGCCGTTGAACCCAATGTCACCGTTACTCCAGCCGCAACGGTCCTGCCGATCATGCTTCGGCTAGCGGCCCATCGGGCAATGACGACTGAAACCATTGGAATGCCTGAATCCAACGAATCACACTGCGAAATAGCTCGTTGTGATAACTATGATGCGCAGTTGCGTCGGCGAGACTTGTCCGCTGGTGGTAATTGTAAGGGTTGCACCGGTCGTTTAGCCGCTTTGGATCCAAACCGAATACAGATATCCAGTCATGTTCCATCATCTCGACAGCAGGAAACTGCTTTCTTTGGCGGCGTTGATAACCCTGTTTGCCGGATGCCGGCCGGCATCATCGGTGGCGCTGAAACAGGTCCCCGACAGCCCGGTCGCGGTCCGAACCGTCGCGGTCGCGGAGACCGAGGTCCAACAGACCACCCATCAGCCGGCCACGGTCCGAGCCTACTATCGTTCCGAGATTCGTCCCAAAGCGTCAGGATTCGTGCGCGAGATCAAAGTCGACATCGGTGACGTGGTCCAGGCCGGTGACGAATTGGTCCAAATCGATGTGCCTGAAATGTTGAAACGCCGTGAGGTGATTCAGGCCAAAATTCAACGTCTCAAGGCGGAGGAGAAACGCGCCACCGCCGAGGTTAACTTGAGTGACGCCCAAGTCCGTTCGGCAGTGGCTGGTTTGGCCGAGACGGAAAGCGAAATGAATCGCGTTGATGCTTCGTTGGCAGCCGCCCAGTCCGAATTCGATCGCACAACTGACCTTGTCGAGCGCGGGTCGCTACAAAATCGAATGCTCGACGAAGTACGTCAAAAGCGCGACAGCCAGCGCGCCGCCAAACAGGCTGTCGCTTCGTCAATCGAATCTGCCAAGGCAAACGTTACCGTCGCAGAAGCCCGCAAGGCCGCAGCTGAAGCCGACTCCGAAGCCGCCCTCGCGGAAACTGCAATCGCACAACGCGAACTGGAGGAGCTGGACGTGATGATCAACTACGCAACACTTCGCGCGCCGATTGCCGGCGTCGTCACACAACGCAACGTGGAACCCGGCGATCTGGTCGGGCAATCCGATGGGCCGTCGTCGGAGCCTCTGTTTGTGATCAGCCAAGTCGACAAACTTCGCGTACACATTCCCGTTCCTGAATCGGACGCATCCCGCGTCAACGTAGGTGATGAAGTGACGTTGACCTTTCCGTCGTTCTCGGGACAAGAACCGATGAAGGCAAGCGTGACACGTCGATCCGGCAGTCTGGACCCCAGCACCCGAACGATGATTGTCGAAGTCGAACTTGCAAACGACGACGGCAAGCTGTTGCCCGGTATGTTTGGCCAAGCGTCGATCAGTTTATCAGCAAAGATCGCGGCGAATCTGTTGCCATCCAGGGCGATTCGATTTCGCGAAGACGGCCAAGCATACGTCTATGTCGTCGGTCAAGACGAAACCGTCACGGTTGCGTCGATTGAAACCGGGTGGGATGACGGATCGTCGATCGAGGTTCGTTCCGGACTCTTGCCCGGACAACGAGTCGTCGACGCGCATCTGAAACGATTCAGCGACGGACAAAAAGTCGCCGTCCTCAATCAGTAGGTCAGGCTGTGCCTGACACCTGAATTGAATGTGGCAATTGACCTGACCGGTCAGCCCAAATCCGCCTCCCGAAAAACACATACAAGTTCCGATAGGCCCGCTGATGGGATTGATTCACTTTTCGCTTCGAAATCGCTTCGCCGTTTTGGCCGCCGCGATCGCTTTGTGTGTGCTCGGAGCCGCGGTGGTTCCCGGAATCACGATCGATATCTTACCGGACTTTAAAAAGCCGGTCGTCGTCAGCTTCTTTTCGTATCCCGGTTTGCCCACGATGGACATGGAAAAATCCGTCACGTCGCGGGTGGAACGGGCGCTCACGTTGGCGGGAAAAATCGAACACCAGGAATCGCGAACCGTTCCCGGCGCGGCTGTTATCAAGATCTTCTTCCAACCCGGTGCGGATGCATCATCGGCGATGAACGACATCGTCAATCTGGAAGCCAGCGACATGTTTCACTTGCCTCCGGGAATCGAATGGCCGTTCACCTTGCGCAGCGAACCGTCGAACTTACCCGTGGTGCTGGCTGCGATTTCCGGCGAGGGGCTCAGCGAAAAGGAACTCTACACGATTGGTTATTACGCGGTGCGGAACAAGATGGGTGGCTTGAAAGGCGTCCAGATTCCTCACCCCTTCGGCGGCAAGTTTCGCCAAATGATGGTCTATGTGGACCCCGCCAAGTTGCAGGCCTATCACGTCAGCGCAACCGATGTCGTTGAATCGATGCGCAAGGCAAACCTGGTCCTGGCTGCCGGAACGGCTCAAATGGGCGGCACCGACTACCAAATTCATCCGCGCAATACGTTGCCGACGACGCAGGAGATTGAAGCGATTCCAATCACGGTGCGTGACGAACGTCCGGTCTTTATCCGGGACGTCGCGCGAGTCGTCGACGATGCCGCACTTCAATACAACATTGTTCGGGTCAATGGAAAACGAAGTGTGTATTGCCCGCTGCTTCGCGAACCAGGGGAAAACACCATTGCCGTCGTCGACCGCATCTATGAGGGGATCGGCAGTGAAATCCCCAAGATGAAAGAACGCGGTGACATTCCCCAAGAAACCGAAGTCACATTGGTTTCGGATCAATCCAGCTATATTCGCACGGCGATGAACAACTTGCTCACCCAGATCGGTCTAGGGGCGGTGCTGGTTGCACTAGTTGTCGTCGTTTTCCTTCGTCGTTTGTTGCCCACGGTAATCATCGTTGCAACGATTGTGTTTGCCATTTTGATCGGGGCACTCGGTTTTGCATTCAGCGGCCAAACCATTAACGTCATGACGCTCGGTGGGCTCGCCCTCGCGATCGGAACGGTTGTCGATGCGGGGATCGTGGTTGTCGAGAATGTGATCCGGCATCAACAGATGGGAAAGTCTGCAACCGAAGCGGCTCGGGACGGCGCCACAGAAGTTTCCGGCGCGATTTTGGCCGGCACCGTAACCACGCTCGCCGTATTTCTGCCTGCCGTGTTCTTGACCGGCATGATCAAGTACCTGTTTACGCCGCTGTCGTTGGCGGCAACACTGACGATTGGTGCGTCGTACTTCTTGGCACTGACCATCGTTCCTGCATTCTGTGCAACGTTCATCCGCCAGAAAGTTGGTGCTCGCAAGGACCCCGGTACCGACGAATCCGCGACCCTTCCGCGAGGAATTTACGGACGACTGCTCGGCGGCGCGCTCAAGGTCCCAGCGCTGTCCGCCTTGATCATCATTGTCTGCGTCGGGGCAACGTTCGCGCTGTATCCAAGGATCGGCAGCGAGCTGTTTCCCGCGGTCGATTCGGGCTCCTTTGAATTGCGAATCAAAACGTTGCCTGGAACCGAGTTGTTGGAAACTGAAAAGTTGGTCGCACGTCTTGAGGAAACAATCAAGGGCGTCATTCCGGAAGACGAGATCGAAACATTGATTGCCAACATCGGGCTTCCCGTCGGTAAAGGCGCGGGCTTTTCTACCGTCCTCAGCTCCAATTCAGGACCCGACACTGCCTACATCATTGTCAACCTGAAACAATCCGGACGAACAACCGGGACGAACGTCTACATCAAGGAACTGCGGACGAAGTTGGCCATAGACTATCCGATGGAAGAGTTTCTGTTCGTCTCCGGCGGGATCGTCAATATGGCACTGAACGAAGGTGTTGCCACACCGATCAATGTCCAGATCGCCGCCGGTACGTTGTCGCAGTGTCGTGATGCGGCGGAACGGATTGTCGCGGCCATCCGAACAATCGAAGGAACCGAGGACGTTCAAATTGCCCAATCACTTGATTACCCACAGTTTGATGTGCAGGTCGACCGTACGCGGGCCAAATACCTGGGGTTGGACCAACAGGAAGTTGCACAAACGGTGTTGACCGCTCTCGGGTCAAGCGTCGGTTATGCACCAACCATTTGGATCGATCCCAAATCCGGAACCGACTTCTTCATGGGCGTTCAATACGAAAGCAATACATTTCAGTCGCTTGACGAAATTCGCAACATCCCGCTGTCTTTGAAGACGCCCGACGGTCCCGTCACCATTCCGCTTTCAAATGTCGCGACCGTCAGCCGCGTCAACATCCCCGGTGAAATTGCGCACTACAACATTTCGCGGGTCAATGATATTCATGTCAACGTGTCGGATCGTGATATCGGATCGGTAGCTGCCGATATAGAAACCGTATTGGGCGAAATGGAATTCGAAAACGGAGTCAGCGTGACGTTGCGCGGGCCCGTCGAGAAGATGCGTTCGGGAATGAGCATGTTGGGTGTCGGTCTGTGTGTCGCAACGTTGTTGGTGTATCTCGTGCTGATGGCCCAGTTCCGGTCGTTCGTGGATCCGTTGATCATCATGTTGGCGGTGCCGCTGGGCATCGGCGGCGTTCTGCTGGTACTCTATCTGACCAACACGACGATCAATATTCAATCGCTGATGGGCACCTTGATGATGGTCGGAGTCGTTGTCAACAACTCAATCCTGTTGGTCGAATTCGCAAACCGCCGCCGGGCCGAGGGGTTGTCGTCACACGACGCGGCGTTGTCCGCCGCCGGTGTCCGGTTACGACCGATCTTGATGACTTCGTTGACCCTGGTCGCGTCCATGTTGCCGCTCTCGTTTCAGCTCGCACCCGGAAATGAAGCGATGATTCCATTGGCTCGAGCACTGATGGGAGGCATGATTGCCAGCACGATTTTGACTCTGGTGCTCGTTCCATGCGTGTATTCGATCGTGCATCGATCCTCTCGGGCGGCCGACTGATCACAACGCAGTCGACGTTGGAGCATTACGATTACTAGAGACGCAGCATGAGTGTTGGTGTGCAGGCTTTAGCCGCCCTTTGTCGCTGCTACGCAGCGACAGGGAATCGCCTAAAGGCTAGACAACAACGGTGATGCCCAGACCATTCGTGTCCATGAAGGTGACAATTGGGGTGCCCTCCAATGTAGCATCTGCAAAAACGCAACTTCAAAACGCACCAGCGAGGGACTGTAAGTGAATGCTGCAGAGTTCAACACTAATGCATTCGCATTTGCGATGCACATGGTCACTTATCTCTGAAGTTGCTCCCCGCACCATCACTTGGGCGCAGCCTCCATCAGCAGTTTCCAAAACCGATTGTCGAACGCCTTTCCCGCTTCGGGTTGATCGCCCAACCGCGTCACGACCAATCCCAGACTCGGGACAACATAACAGCGCCGGTTCAACGCACCCTTGGCGGTAAACATATCCACCGGCGCGGATGCCGGTTCAGGTGTTGATCGGGGTTGATATGAATCGCGGCTCACCCACCAAAGGTAACCGTAATGTGGATTGAGTTTCTGGGACGACTTGGTGGATGCTTTCAAGTATTGATCGTCGGAAATGATTACGTCGTCGCCCCACCGGCCAGCGGATAACATCAACAGTCCGAATCGAGCCAAATCGCGGGCCGTGGTAGAAAAACCGTAAGCGTTGACGGCACGTTCGGCCAGCGCACCGCGACTTGACCACGTGGAATGATTCATGCCGATTGGTTCGGTCAACCACTCTTTCGTCAATTCATTTCGATCCATTTTGGCCGCCGCGGCAACCACATCCATCGTCTTGGCATAGGCGGCGGTGTTGTAAAGCCACTTCGTCCCCGGTTCGGTATCGAAACCGCCACGAACATTCAGACCACTGGTCATCGTGATTAAATGGCGGATCGTAATGGCTTGTTCTTGCTCCTTCGTTGCAAGGGACCAGCCGTCGCCTAAGTATTTGCTGACGGGGTCGTCGATCTTCAACAAACCCTTTTCCTGGGCGATGCCGACCAACACCGATGAGACACTTTTCTGAGCCGATGCGACGTCTTCGATGCCGTGGCCGGCACGGTCACGTCCGGTCCGGCGCTGCAGGAATTTTTCCGTCGCCCGCGCAGAAGGTTCCCAGTACTGCTCGGACATGATCTTGCCATCGACCAGGATGACGACACCGCTGGAGCGTTGAGAACCGGCGTAGTCCAACGCTTTGCGAAGTTTGGCTTCGTCCCATCCGGCGTCCGCCGGAGAGATCGTTTCCCACTGACCCTGCTTCGGCGGAAAATATAGATCGCCAGCAGGGGCGATGCCTGCAAAAGCAAATACAACAACAAACGCCCGGATCACGTCAAGGTTGACCATCTGTGCCTGCCGAGTAAAGTTGAAAGGTGTTTACAATAACTGTGATACGGTACACGCACGATCGGACCGAATGCTACACATTTGACCGACAGCGTCTTGGTGCCCGTCAATCTGACAAGGCTTTCACCAATCGCTCCCATGCCGATTGGTTGTTCACACTGCGGACCTCGTAGGACTTCCAAACCGCGTCGTTTGCACGCAAGATTTGCAACGCATTCTTCGCGTCAGTATCTGCCCAGTCTTGTTGCTGGTAGTCCACTTCATTGGGGAGCGCCATCAACTTCATCAATTCAATCAGTTGTTGCCGGCCTAAGGTGATGGATTCATTCGCCGCGGCGCTGGAAACGGCGTCATTTTTGAGTGCGGGAATGGTGAGCGACCAATCCGGCATCCAGTGCGTTCCAAAACCTCGTCCTGCATCGTCATAACGCAGGACGTAAGGCATCGGCACATAGTGGTAATTCACTTCGAATTTAATGTCGGTCGCTTGTGCAAGGTCCTGTATTTCCGCCAGCTTTTCTTGAATCAATTGATTCGCCAACTCGGTCCCGGCAGCGCTAAACACTGATTGGCCGTTGTCATGTGCGTACTTGTTTCCGGCGCGACTGGCATCGGCGACGACAAACAAGATTCGTTGAGTTTTCGGTTTAGTCGAGCTGTCTTCGGCAAGCGTTGCGGATTGAAGAGCCGTTCTTGGCCGGTCCGCCAGGTAGTCACGCATGGCACCCTCGACCACATACATCAGCGGCAGTGCGCCGCGGTTATCGACAGTCCCGCCATCGGTCACCCAGTAGACGCGCGCGGGGTCTCCTTTGACGTTGACCACGATGCCCGCGTTTTGAAAAACCGGCGGGAAATTGGCCGACAGAGCAAGTAGCCGCGGTAGTTCAACTTTGGCGCGGGTGATCACATCGTAGCGCCACGACTTGAGTGGCAATCCGGCGTTTGAGTTGCCATCGACCTTGTATCCGGGAAACCATTCGGGTGAGACGTCGAAGTTGGTCCAAAGCAAACGTCCGCCCCCATGGAAGCTGTCTGCGTTGCCGTACTGGTTCAGCGTCGCCGCGCCGTTCGATGCGCTACTTAGTGGCGGGCGTGAATAACTTGGGGACACTCCGGCCAGCGAGTTGATGATGACAAACGCCGGCTGATTGGGGCCGGCCGGCACGTCGGACATTTGACGCATCAATTTTCCCGCGGGCGTTTCGTCGCCCCAAGCCCTGGCAAATGATTCAGCCAGTTGCACGCCGATGGGCTGGCCGGCGACCGTCCTGATTTGAGTCAAACCACGAATCGAATCGACGATAAAATCCGATTGCATTGCCGAATAGAACTTTGACCACGCGTTATCGGGATTGGCCGGTTCGGGGTCGCTGCCGATCAAACTCTCATAGTGGTACAAGAAGTATCCCAAGGCAACACACCCGCCAGATGCGCCGCCGACGATTCGAACCTGTTCCAGTCGACCCATGCGATGCAGCCGTTCAAGTACCGAAGCCGTGTAGAGTGCAGCGCGCGTTCCGCCACCGGAGGCCGCAAGTACGATGATTGTCCGGTCATCAATATTTGTTTTCCTCAATCCGCAGACGTCTTCCAACAATCTGGCTGAGGCGGTCGGGTCGGCCGATGACGTGGGTTCGTTGTCCTGGTTCGCATGAATTCGGTAATTGGAAATCAGCAGGCTCTCCGCATCCTTATGCGGTCGTGTTGGCTGCTGATTCTCCGTTCCCTGGACGTCGACATAGACGATCGGCAGACGCCGTTTTCCGATCGTAAACCCGGCTGCCGTAAACAGGGCAAACAGCGCGAGCATTAAAGACAAGTTCACCGTTGCCAAAAAACGATCGCTATCGCGTTTGAAGATCTCTCCCGCAAGGCGAGTCGTGGGATGTCCGAGCATCGCGTCAAAGATCTCGTTGCGACCGACAACACGTCCCAGTGTTTCGTCCGCACTCGGGGTGGAAGGTAACGTTTCTTGCGTCGGTATGGCGAAGGATTCGATGGAGTCCGCGCTCGCTGTCCGTTCAATTTGCGTCCGTTCGGTCTGCTTGGTGGCATCGGGCGGTATCGCACGCTGAAAACCGGAGATGCCGTATCGTTCGATGCCTGAGAATGCGGTTGCCGGGCTAGCAAGCCGAACTTGATTGACTTCAACGACCGAACCCGTTGTTTCGCTGACCGCTGGTCCCGCGGCGAACGCGACTTCTTCGGCGCCGCGTACAGATCGCCTTTCGTACTTTTGAAACACATCCATCAGACGCAGGTCCAATGCCGATTGGATCAAGTATTGGAAATTCCAAATCAGTAAGTACGCAAGCGCAAACCACTTCAGCACCAGTTGGGGCGATCCCATCACGACCGTCGAAACGTACTTGACGTCGTAAACTGTCACGCCCATCACCGCGATCAGTGCGGCGGAGGCAATGAAGGCACCATTTCGCGCGACCGAGGATGCCCAAGCATCCAAGAACCGGACCAAGCGTCGTTCATCTCGGTACAATCCGACGACACATCCGACAAGTACAAGCAGCACAATCCCGGCGCAAATGAGTCTCAGCCCTGTCATGTCCAGAAGCTTTCGCTGTGCAAACTCGCCCCACGGTAACCCAGAAGCACCGTACGCTTGCACCAAAACGAGTGCGACCAGGATTGCGATCGCAATGAAAGTCAGCAGCGCGAATCCCCACCGTAAGACGACATACGAAATTCGCATGAACAATGTCATCGACCAAGCGAAAGCGTCTACCAGTCGCTGACGAATCGGTGTTCCGGTCGCAAAGGCTCGGCACGGAGGCAAACTCGGTGATGCGGACACTGGCGAATCCAGCATTTCATCGATGATCTTCAGCGTGTCGCGGACGACTCGCCGCTTGTTACCAAAATAGCGATACAGCCGCCGACGGAATCCCATCGCCGACCAGGCCACCAAACTGAAGACGACTGCAACCGGTGTGTAAATGTGCGTCCGGTCCCAGCGCTGGGGAGAGTAATAGGATCGCCCCAGCTGGACGACTCCCGACGCAGGTGGACGCAACGTAACCTCAGAGAGGTCAACATCGTTCCAAGGTGTCGAGAACAAGTAAATGCACGTCATCAACACACCGATCGCGATGCACTGAATCGCGTGAAAACCCCAACGATCGCTCTGACGCTTGCCAAATCGTCGAACAAGCAATCGAAAACCGATCGCCAATAACCAAAAACCCGCACACGCGAGGGCAAAGAAAAGGAAGTGCCAAAGATCCAGATGCCCTTTTGTCACCGCAACGTCCTGCCGAAACAGTTCGTTGCGAGGCAAGAAGATCAGCCCGCCCAACAACAGCAAGAAAACGATCACGCTCAGGGGTGTGTGGCAGCGCAACAACCGAGGCACATAGACAGCATCGTCGGGAAACGGGCGCGTCAGTATCCGCAGCCAACGACGAATTGCCTTCATCAATCCATTCCCCCCGAGCGACGACAAATTCCGGCGGGCCGATCTCATTTCGGCCCAATCTTTGGCAAATTATATCGCGGCGGGCCTTCCAGATTGTCTGGCAGCCGCGATCGAAAGAGGCGAAACCGGAACGGCGACCCCGAATCGCGATCGCCAATTCATCGTCCCCGCAGGTAAATAAAGGAAACACCGTCGGTTTTGGCGACTTCCGTAGCAAAATGCGTCCATTCACGGGATCAGTCCGACTCCCCGGAGGGACTGTAAATTGCCCCCGGCAACCCACCAGTCCTCGCTAGACAACCGAACCCGAATCAGTCAAAATAGGTCCATCGTTGCAAAACGAGCACCCGTGGCACAATTGGATAGCGCATCGGTCTTCGGAACCGAGGGTT
>JAGQPO010000074.1:0-11446 GCA_020426665.1 Planctomycetales bacterium | reverse complement strand
GGTTCGAATCCTGCCGGGTGTACTTCGGTAAGTTCTTTCTGTAGAACGAGTTGGGTGAACGGCGGTCGCATAGTCATCGCACGATAGTCGGGAAAATTCTGTACCCGATTCTGTACCATGCTCACCACAACCGTCACGCGACCACGGGATTACCCGAAAATCAATGGCGACTTCGTCGCGACAAGATTACCGAGAGCATAGGTGCCGCGAACCAAGCATCGAGGGTCATAATACTTTGCCCATTGTTGGGCCCGTTGTCTGATATTAGGCACTAACGCGTTAGAAGCCCGGGTTCGTTGAGTCGTTTGGAAGCGAAGTTGCTTTCGATCCGTCTGGGCGAAGGTTCCCGTTCGCGAAGTGGAGAGCGGTGAGCGAGGTGAACCACGGGACAAGTTCAACTAATCGTGGCTGAGTTGAACTCGTCGCTCGCATTCCGCTCTGAAGAGACGGAGCGTTTGTTCCCTAACCCAACCCGGACCACTTGCCAATTCCGTTTCCGTTTGCCGCTTGGCCGATTCGAAACTCTTACTTGCAGCGTCATAATCTCCCAACGCATGGCAGGCTATCGCGTGGAAATAGTCTCGATACGCTGGCGACAGCGTCGTTAGCTGGTCGGAATTGATGCTTTCCAACAATTCTCTCGCTTCGTGATACTGTCCTGCTCGTACCAAAACTGCCGCAAGTGTGACAGTGAATGCTGTCGTGGGCGTGACCTCCGCGAGAAGCGGTTTCCGCGCCATTTCAATTACCGACGAATAGTCTTGAAAGGCATCCGGAGCGATTGCGCAGGTCCAGGCGACATACTGGTTCGGCCCGGGGCGCTGCGAATCTTGATAATCCTTCAACATGCGTTTGCACGTTTTTCGATATTGGTCGACATCACCCGCGACATAGTGCAGCAGCGCCATGTATTGCAGTGATTGCCAACTTACTGGCCCTTCAACACGCTCGATGTACTTGGCCCAATCCAGCGCCATCGCGACATTCCCGTCAACGACGGTCTGACAAAACTGCTTTTCCCAAAGCTGCAACGTCCGCGAGTTGATTTCTCCCGTTTCGACATATCGATAGCCTGAGCTTGCATCCCAAACCATCAACTCACCTTCCGTCGTGATCCCCGTCAAATGTTGTCCATCGGAGGAGAACTCCAGTCGCTGCATCCAATGCTCGTGTGGAAAGCGGAGCGTCGCTTCACCGGTTGCCGAATCCGAAATGACGACTTGGTTCTCAGCGGCCGAAGCGATCGATTTGCCACTTGGATGCCAGCAAAGCGAATTCACTTGGTCGTCGTGGATCTTCCATGTTCGAACCACTCGAAAACCGGTCTGCGTCCACTCGCAGACGCTCACGTGTCCAGTGCTGGTTCCTAACAAGAAGTGATCGCCATCAGGATGCCAGGCAAACTCAACAACACCCTCTTCACAGGGGTGTGACTTCACGTGCCTTCGTTCTTCAGCGTCGTAAAGGTGAATATATGGTTTGTAGTGAACCTCTTCAGTGCCCAGGCGTCCCCATGCTAACGCCGCGATGTGAAGCCCGTCGGGCGACCAATCGAGATCAAATACCAAATTACATGACCGCGTTTCGAGAATTTCGGCGTTTGCGGATTCCAGATCGAACACCCACAGTTGTCCGAGCTCGCGAAACCCAACCGCATACTCATCGCGACTTGGATGGTAAGCGAAATGCAACCCTCGTTTCAATTTGAATTCCGCCTTCGCGGTCAACGCCTCGAGATCTTCAAACGATTGATCGATTCGAATCACGGGCTGATTCGCAGAGTTGTGATCGAATACTTCGATCGATCGATCGCTGGCACTCTCGGTGAATCGCAATAAGTTATTGGCGTCGAGCAGCCTGAGCTGTTCATTACGGTCCGACTCCTGCGGTGACAGGTAGTCCGTTGTTGGGTCCGGGCTCACCGAATCGAGAGAACGCCCCGATGCCGGTTGATTGAGTCGTGCCTCCCAAAGCATCTGTTGATGGTCCGTATCAATCGCGTCGATCGATCCCCTAACGGCCCATTTGGCAAAGACACCAAGGTGGCGGGAATGAAATGTACGTGCTGGTTCTCGATTCCAGATTCGCAAGAAACCGTCTTCACCGACCGATACGAGTTTCTGCGAATCCGCAAACCAGGTAAGGTCGGTAGCGGCGCCGTGATGAGCCGTGTATTCCGCGACAAGTTCTTTCTTCCGGACATCGAAAACGTGAACTTTTCCATCCCTACCGCAACTGGCAATGTGCGAGCCATCTGGACTCCAGCGGATCTGTTCGACTTCTCGAAAGTGCTTTCCAGGTAACGTTTGCACCGCTCCATCCTGCGTGTTGAGGACCAAGCAGTCTCCAGAATGTCCGCCGATCGCCAACAATGCTTGGTGAGGGTGCCAATGGGTTGCGTGTGGTGCGTACGGTAACTCGGGCAGATCAACAACCCGTTCAATCTCAAGGGTCTCGCCATTGACGATATGCAGCTGAGAACGTTCGCCACTGCCCGCAATGCTTATCCAACGATCGTCGTGACTCCATTCGGCGGACGTGATGTGCATCCCGTCCAAGTGCAGTTGCTCGACGAGTGACCAAGTTTGGTTCACTTTTCGGAAAAGATGTAGATTCTCGCCGGGAGTTTTCGCAGCGTCGCTTGTTTGGATGCCTCCAGCGATCAATCGACCGCCGTCATGAGAAAACCGAACAGTCCAGATGGAACGGTCGTACTCGTAAACGTTCGTTACTTGATTCGACGTAGCATCCCACACCCGAACAAGCGCGGGCGCGGACTTTGTCCCATACGCCAACTGCGAACCAGAGACATCCCAGTCAACGCAATCCGGGTTGAGAAATCCTTCCGCAAGCGTGTATCGAAGCTGGCCACTCTGACTGTCCCATATTTTCACCGTCGCATCTGAAGCGGCCAAGGCGATCCAGTTGCTTTTCGGGTTGCATGCGACTGCGTTTACAGGCTCGCCGTGCACCAGCCATTCCCGATGGCTTTGGTTGGCCTGGGACATCAAGTAGTACCAATCCCATCGACGCCAATCCCGGTCGGCATCGCGGGGGACGTGACCAACCAGCAGTTGCATTGCCTCGTCATGTCGCCCTTTGGCGATCAGATCCTGTGCCGAACGCGCATCTTTTATGTACAGCGTTTGCTCGGCAATCGACCGTTGCTCTGCTTCGCGTCTAGCCGCAAACCGTGCCTGTCGGGCCGACTCCTGTGCCAATGCTGTTTGCGTTTGCGCTTCGCGAAGCGCCGAATTCGCGACGACTTCCGCTTGACTGGCCCGTTCCGCTTCGGCCGAAGCGACCACAGCTTGCCAGACGGCCACGCCAGTGCCGATGACCAGCGAAAATGCCACTACGGTTGCGGTCAGCAACGCTATGCGATGCTTCCTTACCAATTTCGCGGCGCGATAGCTCAACGAAGGAGGGCATGCCTGAATTGGTTCGTCGTTCAAATAGCGGGAAATATCTTGAGCGAACTCACGAACCGACTGGTATCTTCGCTTTCGATTCTTTTCCAACGCCTTCATGACAATCCAATCGATTTCTCCCCGGAGGACTGCTGCGGGCGTCCGAGTGTCGGTTCGGCGTGTTCTGTGTTGCGTCGGATCCTGATTCGCCACAATCGTACTTGATCGTGTGCTTGGTCGCGGTGGCTCAGTCTCGCACACGAGACGCCTGATCTCGTTGATGTCGTGACAATCAAACGGCCGCCGGTCAAATGGCAACACGCCGGTCAGCAGCTGGTAAAGCACGACGCCAAGTGAGTAGACGTCGCTGCGAGTATCGACTCCGAGATCATTCAGGTCTAACTGTTCGGGACTCATGTAGATCGGAGTGCCAACCAACTGGAGGAAACCTGTGTAAACGCT
Organism: Planctomycetales bacterium; assembly: GCA_020426665.1. GTDB lineage: Bacteria > Planctomycetota > Planctomycetia > Pirellulales > Pirellulaceae > Stieleria. The sequence continues at coordinate 7,574 of JAGQPO010000074.1, read as the reverse complement.
TCCTTCCGTCAGCGGCTGCGCAACGGCCTTCGCCACTCCGAAGTCGATGATTTTGGGAACGGGCTGATCATCGTGCATCGTGACGAGAATATTGCTCGGCTTAAGGTCACGGTGAATCAGACCTTTCTGGTGAGCGTGTTCGACGCCAGAGCAAACGGCAACAAACAGTCGCAAAATTTCACGATGCGAGAACAACTGCTCTCTGCAAAAGTTGGTGATTCTTGTTCCGCGTACTAAGTCCATGACGAAGTATGGATGTCCGAGCTCCGTCGTTCCGGCGTCAAGGATCTTGGTAACGTTGGGGTGATCCATTATGGCCAATGCCTGCCGCTCCGCCTCGAAACGGTTGATCACCTGCTTGCTGTCCATGCCAGGCTTGATCAATTTCAGTGCGACACGCCTCTTGATGGGGGCTGTCTGATCCGCGACAAAAACAACTCCCATTCCGCCTTCGCCGATTTTTTCGCGGATCCTGTAGTTTCCGATGCGAGAATCGGAATCGTACAGATCAGAGATCGACCGCGACGGAGCGACGGGCAAAATCGGAGCGTCAAACAGGTCACCGGCGGCAAGATAATCGGCGACTAGCTGATCGACTTCCTTACGCAGAGTTTGATCAGTGCCGCACCGATCTGCGATGAACCGATCACGTTGCGCTTCGTCTTGGATTTCAATCGCCGCGGCTAGCAACGATTCCGCAGTCGTTTGATCGGAGGTCAACGGCGGCCCCTGGGGTTCCACGTATTGTGAGCGATGCGGTTTTGACGATGCATTTCCGACACCCTATCTAGTAATGCGCGAAATGTTGGCGAAACGGATCATCCAATTTCGGTCGCGCCAGATACTTGGGGCCTCGAGCCCATCGCCGAGATCAATCATCGCGTATAGAGCGATAGATCCACACTCTCGCCGCAGCCCAGTCTCGCTTCGCGGTGGGTACAGATACTTGTTGGGCCTCCGCAGCCTCTTCAAGAGTCATACCTGCAAAGAATCGAAGCTTTACCAGTTGGGCCTGTCGGGGATGGATCTCTTCGAGCTGGCCCAGTGCGGCGTGAACGGCCAGGATTCGTTGATCGTCGTCACCCGCGGGAAGAAAATTGACCGCTTCGGGATCTTGGACTCGATTCCAATTCTTTCCCCGTTTTTTGCTAAGCCGACGGCGTGCATGGTCAACCAAAATCCGTCGCATCGCTTCGGCGGCGGCAGCAAAGAAGTCTGATTTCGAACTCCAAAGTTGCTTCCTGCTGCGATGGTGAAGTCTTGCATACGCTTCATGAACCAACGCTGTTGTGTGCATGGAGTTCTCCGGATTCTCACCTCGGAGCTTGGCCGAAGCGATCCGCTTCAATTCTGAGTAGACCAGTGGGACGAGGCTATCCCCGTTCCATGGTCCGGTATCGCGGATCGCATTTCGAGTCATCGGCGGAAATCTAATTGAGAACGGATACGGCGTAACACGCCCACTGAACTGCCTCATTCTCGCTACGGACCGTCGAGCATTCAAGCAAGCCAGACAGTTTTCAAGAATCTCGCGGTTTGATGATCCGAATTCCATGCGTATCCCGCTGTGGTAAGCGGGGAGAGTGCTTGCGTCGATGATCAGCGTTCCCGATCGAACGCGACTGACCCCGACGACGTCCAGAACCAACGAGCCCGAATCAGTGAAATCTGCGATCCTCAGTTTTTCGTTAGTTGCCCTGTCAATGTACTCGACCACTCACGCTGGAGTAATCCTCAGCGACGCGGTCTTCGTCCATGATTTTGAGACGATTACCGGAAATTCGATTGACGGTTTGATCGGGCCCGACGCCACCAAGGCCACCAACATTTCCCCTTCCGTGATCAATCCGCTAGGATTCTCCGGCCAACACGTCCAGGGGCCCGACGGAACGAGCCATGGCTCGATCGATACCAACACTCGGTTGACCGCCTCGACGAATTCACTCACGTTCAGCATGTTCTTCAACGATCGAGGTGATACGGGCACTGCACGCTTCCTGTCGAGTTTTGACGGAAGCGGGAGCAGTTCTGATGTTTTTACGCTGTTCGACTCAATAGAGACTAACAGCTCGCGAACCCTGCGGTTCATCGTCAATAGCGGCTCCAATCTCAAGATTGCTTCTTCAACCGCCAGCATCCCTATTGCTGATGGATTGTGGCATCAGGCTGCAGTTGTTTATGAGGGTGGAGTTTCCGACGGCACGGTGAAGTTCTTTTTCGACGGAGTGCAGCTTGGCAGTCAAGTCACACTCTCAGGAGTGAGTTCGATTCCGGTGATGCCACACAATTGGCACCTTATCGAAGACTCAACATTCGATTCCGTTCCCAATGAGTATTTCAGGGGCGGTAGCTACGACGAAGCTGCCCTGTGGTACCGCCCACTTTCCGACGCTGACATTAGTTCTCTTTATCTACAAGGTGCTGCCGGCGCCGCCGCAAACGTCGTTCCTGAACCGTCAAGTCTCGCCGTTTGGTTGATCGCCTCCCTATCTCTTTCGTTGAGATTTCGCAGTTCCTCAGGTGCCAGAACTCGCAGAAATGACGTTCCCGCCACGAACTCCGCACGAGATTGAAATGATGCGAACAGCGAAATTGATAGCTGTAGTTTTCGCGCTGATAACGGTCGGGGCGTTGAAGGCGCAAGCCGGTGTTCTCTACGGCTTTGATGACGTCAACGACCAGCTGATACGAATTGACATGTCCACCGGTGCTGGGACGGCGATTGGACCGACCGGTTTCGGACTGGTGCGAGGTCTTGCGTTTGACAACACAGGAACCCTGTATGGAATTGGACGAGACATTCGCCAGTTCCGATCGGTCGAGCAGCTCATCACGATTGACACCGCCACGGGGGTCGGAACAGCAGTCGGTCCGCTCGGGAATACTCTTGTTGGCCCCGTTGGAGGAATGGATTTTGATCCTGGCGGTACGCTCTATGCCGCGTCTCTTGGGAGTCCCGTCGCCGCACGCGGAAAAAGACAACACTCCGCGCGCATCAATCGCGATGCGATTGACCCTACGTATGGATAAAAGTGATCCAATTTCTCTGCTCGAAATCGCTGGAAAACACCGTGAGATTACCGAAGACTGAACTAGTTTCCCGAGGATGCCTACTTGCGGCTCTTTGGCTGTTGCTGAGCGTCACCGCCAACGCGGCAGTCGTTCAGTTCTTCAGCCGATCGGATTTCGAAAATGCGATTACGCAATCGACGTTGATCGATTTTGAACACCTTGCGCCTGGTAACGTCAATCTGGGAAGCTCCGTCGTGTTCGGTGACGTAACGATTTCCGCGACACCAGGACGCGTCTTTTCTACAACTCAATTCGGCGCTCCGACGGTTCAGATCTCTTCGCAAGATAATACTCCATTAACGATCCAACTGGCCCCGGGTCACACGGCTATCGGAATGGACGTCGGAACACTCAACGCCATTGGCACCCCCCAGGGCTTCTTGCTTCGAGGGCCCTCGCGGCAATTACTCAATACAACCAACTTCGTCGCCGACAATGACTTTCTCGGTACGCCGAATACAACATTCTTTGGGTTTGTATCGGATTCTGACGAGATCCTCAGTCTACAGATTTCGCCGGGCGGGACTGCATTCCCCACGATCGACAACGTCATCTTTGGCAGTATCGCAGCTGTTCCAGAACCGTCGACGTTGCCACTGCTGATCGGTCTCGGATCGATGGCGATGAGTTTCTCGCGAAAACGCCGAAGAGTTCCTTTGAGACGTTGAGGACTCATTGGAATGCGTTCGACAATCCAGACCGATTCGTCGCGACCCTCCAAGACATCTAGGTGACCAAAATGGCAAAAACCCCGAGTCCTGGCTGGTACCGACTCTTTCAGAAGGGCGCATTAGCCGTAGGTTGCATCACGTTGCTCGTTGGTATCGCGTTTCAGAATTCCGCCACCTGGGGCGCGGGGGCGGTGATTCTCATCCACGCATTGGTTGCGACGCTTATCATCGCAATCGAAGATCGGCGAACAATCAGCGCCAAGACACAATGTGAACCGCAAGAGTGACTGAAAGTCGGTAGGGACGGATCGACCAAGGCTGATCTCGATACCTACTTTATTGTCCAACGCGTTGAGCAGGCCTCTTGCCTGTTGGTCCGACTATCCCTAGATCCGGACGCACGCGAAATCGCGTCGACTTGTTGCCAAGCAGATCCAGATACACGTCTAACGCCTCTTCACGCGTCTGCCGACGATGGCAAGAGCACCGACACAAAAGATGGCGAACGAGCTTGGCTCGGGAACAACGCCCCCATTGTTGGTGATCGGAGTCATCGTAAACGAGGCGATTGACTGGTCGAATTCAAGCGCGATTGGAAACGCGCGCGGATCACCAACGGAGAAACCTGGGTTGATGCCGGTAATCGAGAAGGAACTCACCCCTGCTCCAAAGTCGACAGCGTCGCCAGGTCGATAACGTCCAATTTCAACGCCATCGACGTTCACGGTAAAGTCACCTAGAAACCCTGTCGGGAAGTCAAGGATCGATTTGAAAAGTGACCCGTCCGTTGTCGCAAACTCAAAACCCGATGCGGCAACCGGGTCGTACCAAAGGCCCGAAATGACATCGTTGAAAATCAGGGTTCCGTCACCGTCGATAAAATCGGGAAGAGTGGGGTCAACCTGGCCACCGCCTTGGGTACTCCACGCTAATGTGTAGTCGTACGAACCACTGCCGCTCGGAACTGAGCCAAAAATGAAGCTGTTTTCCTTAGTTACGGACAGCCGGTAAGCTTCGCCTAGGACCAAATCAACAGATGCACGAAGATTCATATTTCGCCCCATCAGTCTTCGATAGATCTCGTTAAAGATACCAGGCGAGGTCTCTCTTTCAACGATGACCATTACGCGATCAGAAAGCTCTTCAACAAGTCCAGGTGTCGCGTTTTTTTCCGCGCCGAGAATAAGCTGTGTTGAGTCGGCGATAAAGTCGACGGTGCCAAAAGGGTTGATTAGAGATTGGTCCGATGGCTTCGGTTGGTTGGGACCAAATTCGAAACCGACTTCACCTGGGCGTCCATTCGTCCATGAAGCACTGTAGCTATGCTGCATGACGCCGCGTGAGTCACCCACAGGTTTGTTTGTCGAGTCAATGGAATGGAAGACGCTACTCAAAGAATCATTGGTTTGCTGCGTCACCATCGCGAAAACATCTTCGGATTCGATCGTCATGTGGTAAGGAAACGCTGTTCCCAGACGTGAAAAGAGCTGAGCGTTAACGGATGTCCCAATGACGCCGGCCGACACATTCGTGGCGAGGAGTAGGGAAACGAACAACGACGTCGGAACTAGCGAAGCATTTGCGATTGCTTTCATGTCAGTCTCTATAGGGCGGGCAGACTTGTCGACAACGGGAGAACAGGCAACAGCGGTTCTCCACATTAGTACAGCGCAGCCTTGCCCAAATACGGATCACGTAATCTTGAAGAACAAATACCGGTTCTATTCCGCGCAGAGAACCTCCGTAGTGAGTGGCCGAAGCGTTCAGCTCTTGTCAACCGGTTGAGGACTGAGCAGAAATCGTTAATCGGCCGACACGGATGCGGACTTGAGAATCCACGAAGTTGCCGAAGTTGAACCAACTTCGCGGAGTTGCGAGAACGGATACGTGCACTCGGTCTTCGGCACCGACCCGCCAAAGTCGCATTGCGGGTACGCGGGTAACAAGCCTGTTGGACTTACCTCTGGCGCGTCGAACGGTGGTACAGAATTCGATACAGAATTCATTGCAAAGGTACAGAATTCAGCTAAAAAGCTGGAAATTGAGCGAGCCGAATCGCTCGACGAATGATTCCGCAAACCGTTTTCATCAAACGACTTAAGGCGACCAGTCCGGCGACAGTCTGTGATGTTAGGTTTGACCTTCGGAACCGAGGGTTGGGGGTTCGAATCCCTCCGGGTGTACTTCTTTTCTTTTGCGGAATGTTGCCGCCCCGCAAGTCCGCTCTCTGGCCCATGCGGGCTGTTCTCATTCAGAGCGTAAAAAACGCCCTGTTTTTGCGGCGTTTTGAGATGGGCCGGTCAACCAGAACTCTCTTCGGCATTGGCCGCGTCTTGGTTGTCCCGGCGCGATACCGCGCGATCGCGGCAAAACTATCGCGCTCTCTCGATTCAGACCGCGCACAAGTTACAACGCCGTTTGCTTCCGACCGACCGTGCAGGACGCGAAACACCTCGCTCTGGTTAACAGCGTGAGACGGTCGTGTGACCGCTCATGGGACCTTCTCGACAGTATCCGGCGGAATGGAAAGCATCAGCGACCGACCGTTGTCCCAATCGACATCGACCTGCGTCCAATCGCTCTGCGGATGCACGCCGACGACCGTACCGGTGGTGCCGACGGGAATCGGGTCGGGGTCGTTCATCGAAAGCAGGCGGATCCGATCGCCTGTTTTGAGTGTGCAGGTGCGTTTCATCAGTTTCGGACTCCATTGCGTGGCGCCTCGTCTGTCAGCAACACGAATCGCCGCCAGCGCCCGCGTGTGCCGGCCGCTCGAAACGGGCGGCCCGTTTGCCGGCTCACGACCGGGCGTCCGACTGTGGCCGACGTCGGGCGTGTGTGGCGAAGACACCGAGAGAGAAGAGAAGGATTGGCGGTTTCACTCCACCATGTAACGCGGCATCCGTGCCGGCGTTTTGCTTCGGGATCAAAGGACCGCACCGAGTCGGCTGTCCTTCATCGCTTCGATCGCCGCGACCGCGCGAAAGTGTTCGTCGAGCAGCGGGCCGGCGGTCTGCGGTTGTTTCGCATCTTCGATCTCCAAAAGCTCGGCGAGCGATTGCAGGTTCTCCACCACGCGGTAGTAGCTTTGGCGAATCTCTTGGGCGGTATGCGCGTCCATGTTGCCGAAGATCTCGCGAAGGACAGCGTCGGTTTGCTTGGTGGTTTCGATGTTGGCCATGTTTCTGTCTCTGGTGCAAAGTTGTGATTCGGGTTGCGGTTCTTTGAAACGGCTCTAGCAAACGCGGCAGGTCTCCCAGGCCCGCTTGCTGCCGTAACAAATCTGCCCGCCCTCGACGATGTAGACGATCGCGTCTTCAGCGACGTCTTGGTCATCGAGGTACTCGCTCGGGTCGTCGTTGGAGGCTTCGTTCGTCTCCGCGCCGCTGGTGACGCCGGCGATGCGGTTTTCAAACGGCCAGTTTTCCTGCGTCATCAGTCGCACTTCGGCATCCTCTCCGTGTTCATCCCGGTACTCTTCCAGAAGTGCGATCAATTGGCCAACGGTCATGTTGTTCCCTCTGTGCCAACATGAGTGAGACAACTTTGAAATTTTTTCAAAGTTGAGGGCACGGAGATTTTACATGACCGAGAACGCCAATAAAAAAAATGAAAAAGATCCTGAGGTTGCTGAAAAAGCTTCCCGCCGTCGCTTTACACTCGATTACAAACGCCGTATCGCGCTGGAGGCCGAGCGGTGCTCCCAGCCTGGCGAAATCGGAGCTCTGTTGCGTCGTGAAGGGCTCTACTCGTCGGTGGTTCAGCGCTGGCGTCGTCAACTTCGGGAAGAATCATTGTCATCATCAAAAAAGCCCAACCGGCCTGCCTCAT
>JAGQPO010000073.1 GCA_020426665.1 Planctomycetales bacterium | reverse complement strand
AAAGATTGTCGCCGGACACTCCGTGGCCGGTTTTGCCGACCTCGGAGTGTTCGGCGACAAAGGCCGTGAACGCTTTACCGTCGGTAGATGCGTAACGTTAGCGCGATTTGATCTGAATCCAAATCAACGTTCAAATTACCTGCCGGGACAGCGCCGCCGGCCTGTGTCAGGTTGGTGTTGGCGTTACCCAGGTTCATGTGGCGATAACCGAAATCTAGTTCGACGTTCGATAGCAGTCTGCAGTTCAAACCGACGCCGAACTGGTACGCCACGTCTTCGTCGTCTTTGGTGCTGCTGACGACACCATCGGTTTGTTCAAACTCGAACAAAGAGATACCGATTCCGCCGCCTGCGTAGACTTCGAAGTTTTCGCTGACCGCTTTATCGATCCAGATGTTCGACATCGATGCCCAACGATTGGTCAACGAACTTTGGTAGAGGAAACTGTACGGACCGGGTGGGCCGGGAAAACTGCCAAGATCGAACTGGGAATCATCCATAAACAGGTACTGCGATTCGTAGCGCAGTTGATAATCATCCAGCAATGTTCCTTCTCGCCATTCGCGTCCGATTGCGAACCCATAGGCCGAATTGGTTTCGTGCTCATGATCCATGGCGTCGAAACCGCCAGCCGTATTACGCCCGGACGCTTCCATCGACAGAAAATCGCCGGCGAAGGTTCCCGACAGGTAGTAAGGCTTGCAATTCTGGGCAGAGACGCTGGCGATGCCGGAGATCGAAAATGCAATCGAAATTAGCAGTACCTGTCCAAAACGCATGTCCGAATCCTTTCGGTAGAAATCAATATCGCGACGTCGCTCGCAGGGTGGTGAACACAATGCTCGCCCGCCCATCGATTTAGTCGGGTGATCTGCTCTCGAAATTGTTCAATCCTCTCACCGAGCGTACGACCCGATTGATCCCCAGAGATTCTCCAATCGATACAGTCGGCTGAGGTCATTCGCCTGCCGCAGGTATTGATTCCGGTGTGTGCGGTCGGATGGTCCGGATCCACCCCGGTGCGTTTCGACAGTCCGGACGGTCCAGAGGATGGCCCCGGAATTCCCGGCCGAATGGTGCGGCCAGCTTTGCCTGGGACGGGTTTGGGTTAAACTGTCCGGGACCAAATCTTTATGCCGACGGGTACGTTTCAAGATAAATTCGTAATGCCTGGACAACTTCAAGTAACCCACGAGGGCCTTTCGGGCGACGATGTCGCCGCGATCGACCGTTTGCAACAGGCGTACGCGGAATTGCGTACCGAACTGGCGCGGGTCATCGTCGGCCAATCCGAAGCGATTGAGCAATTGGCGATCTGCTTTTTCGCGCGACGAAACGCGTTGTTGGTCGGCGTGCCGGGATTGGCCAAGACGTTGCTGGTCGGAAAATTTGCCGAGACGCTGTCGCTGAGTTTCAGTCGGGTCCAATTCACACCCGATTTGATGCCGATGGACATCACCGGTACCGACATTTTGCAAGACACCGCGGAAGGGCGTCGCGAGTTTCATTTCGTCCGCGGGCCCGTCTTTGCCAATGTCGTCTTGGCGGACGAAATCAATCGCGCCCCGCCCAAGACCCAGGCCGCGTTGTTGGAAGCGATGCAGGAAGGCAATGTGACGGTCTTGGGAAAGGAGTACGCCTTGCCCTCGCCGTTCATGGTTTTGGCGACGCAAAACCCGGTCGAGCAGGAGGGAACTTATCCGTTGCCGGAAGCGCAACTGGATCGTTTCATGTCCTTGATTGAACTGGGATACCCCAGCGAAGCAGAGGAGATTCAAATCGCACGGATGACGACTGGCGAGAGTCAGCCGGTGTTGGATTCGTTGCTGTCGGTTGACGAGATTCTGGGCCACCAAGATCTTGTCCGTCGCGTGCCGGTCCCCGATCACTTGTACGAGTTTGCCGCCAAGTTGGTACGTCAGACTCGTCCGGACGGTGGTACCGCGCCGGACTGGTTGATTCCGTTGGTTGCTTGGGGCGCGGGTCCTCGTGCGGTCCAGAGTTTAATCTTGGGTGCCAAGAGCCGTGCGGCTTTGTACGGCAGTTACATGGTACGCCGCGAAGACGTGCTGGCGGTTGCTCCGTCGGTCCTTTCGCACCGATTGGTTTTGACGTTTGCGGCACAAGCCGAACGAGTTTCGGCGCGAGAGATTGTTGCGCGGCTGATCTGACCCCTATCAAACATGGACCAACAACCAGGCAACGACGCGGCGGCACAGACGTTCTTTGACCCCAAACTCGCCGAACGTTTGTCAGCGTTGCCGCTGGTCGCGCGCCGCGCGATGTTGGGGACTGTTTCGGGGCGACATCAAAGTCCGCACCGTGGGTCCAGTGTCGAGTTTGCCGAATATCGTCGTTACCAACCAGGAGACGACCTGCGCCGACTTGATTGGCGGGCGTATGGACGCAGTGATCGACACTACGTCAAAGAGTTCGAGGCCGATACCAATCTGCGAATGGTCTTGGTCGTCGACGGCAGTGGTTCGATGGGATTCGGCGACAAACTGCATGCCGCAAGACAGATCGCATCGACATTGGCCTACATCGCGATCAACCAGGGGGATGCCGCCGGCTTGACTTGTTCGTCCGAAGAAGGCGGTGATTTATTGCCGCCGCGTCGAATCGCCGGTCACGTGTCGGTACTGTTTGATCGACTCGGTGCGATTACGGCGTCGGGAGTCACAAAGATTGAACAAACGCTTCACCAGTTGGCGGAAACGATCCGTGAACGGGCGTTGATTGTTGTGATTTCGGATTTGCTTTTTGAACCGCCATTGTTGCGAAGTGCGGCCGAACACTTGGCATTTCGCAAACACGACGTTGCTGTGTTTCACTTGATGGACCCGACGGAGCTGCAGCCCAGTTGGGATCGTCCGGTTCGTTTACAGGACATGGAAAGCGACGAATCGATCATGGTCGATCCCGACATCATCGCCGACGGCTATGACGTGGCAGTCCGAGAGTACATCGAAGAAATCGAACGGATCAGTCGCGAAACGAGTGTCGACTACCATCGTGTCATGTTGGACCGGCCGATTGGTGAAACGTTGATGCGTTTTTTGGCCGGCCGAGGGCGAGACTTGAAGCAATGAGTTTCCTGAGGCTCGGCGCATTGTGGGCATTGCCGCTCGTCCTGTTGCCGATTTTGATTCACTTGATTCATCGGCGTCGTCACCCCACGATCCCTTGGGCGGCGATGATGTTTTTACAGCGTGCGGCGCACGCGAGGCGTGGCGGAGCAAAGCTGCGTCGATGGTTAATCCTGGCCGTGCGCACACTTGTTGTCGCAGCCATCCTGTTTGCGCTCGCTCGCCCGTTGTCCAGCGGCATGTTTGGCATCGCAGCAAGCCGCGTCGGTTCGACTGCGACAACGATTGTAATTTTAGATCGATCGCCCAGCATGCAGCGACGCGTCGCGAACGGTGACACACGACAGGTCGCCGGATTGCGAAGTATCGCCGGTACGCTGAAAACACTTGGTGCGGATCAAATCACATTGTTCGACAGCGCGGCATCGCATTCTATCGCGGTGGGCAGCGCCGATGCATTGCTCGAACCAATTTTTACCAGTGCAGCGGATTCCTCCGCTGATGTCCCGCGATTGTTGCATGATGCGTTGGTCCATCTACAGTCAAATGATCGTAAAGTCGCCGATGTCTGGGTGTGTAGCGATCGTCGTCAAAACGACTGGAAAGTCGATGCGGCACAGTGGAAACAAATATCCGACTTGGCCGTCCAACTCGGTTCGGGAGTTCGCTATCACTTGCTGGATTACCCGGCGGATCAACAGACGAACGCTTCTGTTGCCGTGACGCGAGCCCGGTGGGTCGATGACGGATCGGAACGTCAGCTGGCGATTACGATCAATGTATCTCGCGATGACAATTCATCCGCCGTGGTGCCGGCCAGCGTCACCGTCGGCGGCGTAACGTCGGTCGTTGATATCAACGTCGACCAAGGGATCGGCCAAGTGACGGACTTCCATGTGCCGACCGCCCCCGTCGAAGACCAAGTTTACGGTCAGGTATCAATTCCGCCTGACGTCAATGCCGCCGATGACCAATGGTTCTTCACCGTCTCGGAAGACCAGAAACGGCGCCTCGGATTGGTCACCGAAACATCCAGCCTGGCGTTAGAGGTCGCATCGGAAGTCCTAGGGAAAATCGTCCTTGCAAACACCGAGGCAGGCGATGACGTGACTGACCAGGGCACTCGCCTGCAAGTCGCCAACGGGAAAACCGTGGAAAACCCGCTTGCCCAGGTTGAGTGTTTGATTTGGCAAGGACAGTTTCCCAAAGGACAGGACGCGGAGCTGGTCAACCGTTTCTTGCAACAAGGCGGAAGCGCCATTTTCTTTCCTCCGGTAACGTCTGCCCAAACCATCGAATTCCAAGCCGTTCGTTGGGGTCAATGGAATCGACAGGAAAACCAACAGGCGACGTTTGACGAATGGGAATTCCAAATCGCATCGCATTGTTCGATCGACGGCGAAGTCGTGCGACTCTCAAGCACCGTAAACAACGATGTCTTGGCCGGAAAAATCCGCGTCGGCCAGGGAACCGCGTGGTTTTGTGGGGCGGACGTGATTGATGCCGATGACATGTTCGTCAAGAACGGTTTGGTCTTGTACGGTTTACTGTCCGAGGCGATCGATTCCAGTTTGCTGTTTGATGTCGGGAGCGACGGATTGGTTGCCGGTCAACTTGATGACGGATGGACGGCGGTGATCGGCGACGGTGCAACGGCCGGCCGATACTTGCTTTCAAGATCCAACCAAAACTCGTTCAACCAACTGGGGCATCGCGCCGGAGTGCTGTTGGTCACGCCGGCAGGGCAGGACCAAGGACGTTTGATCGCGATCAATCGTTCGGCCGATGAATCGTTACAACAACAGGTCGACGTGGCAACATTGCACGCATTGGCAGGGGGCATTGATTGGAACCAAGTTACTGTCGCGGTTGATCAAACGGCGTCCCGCGGCGGGTTCGTCCGCGAAATCTGGGGCATCATTTGGACGCTGGTGATCGCGGGCATGCTTTGTGAAGCTTGGTTAAGTCTTCCTGCTCGGGCACGGAGGACATCAACATGACGGTACTTTCGGTCCTTGTGATCATCGCTGTGATCTGGGCCGCGCTCCTAGCGTGGCATCGAAGCGGTCGACGCTGGCGTGTCGGCGTGGTAGAAACTCTACGAGTCGTCTTGGTATGCACCGCCATCGGATTGCTTTGGAAACCGGAATCAACACTTCAAATTGATTCGGATCGTCCATCCGAGGTGGTTGTATTGGTGGACCGATCAGGCAGCATGCAAACGCGCGATGCGGATGTCGATGGTGTATCGTCGACGCGCGAATTGTTGGCCGACAAGACCGTTGACGATGCGGCGTGGCAGCGGTTGGACAAACGCTTCGAATCGGTTCGACGGAACTTTGCGGAACAGCAAAGTGCGGAAAGCGACTTGGGCGCCGCACTGGACGGCGCCGCTGAGCAGAATTTGTCCGCCGCGGCCATTGTGTTGATTTCCGACGGTGATTGGAGTGGCCAGAGATCGCCGGTCCAATCGGCTGCCGAGATTGCGGCGCGCAAGGCCGGATCATCACGCGTGTTCACGGTTACGATCGGCGGAGTGAATCGAGTTCCCGACGTCGAACTTGCCTCCGTTGATGTCCCGACCTTCGGTGTGGTTGGAAAGCCGGTGCGAATTCCGTTTACGGTTCGGAACTGGTTTCCCGATCTGCGGGATGTCACCGTTTTGTTGCGTCAAGGAGATGACGCCGTCGATAAGCAACAGTTAACCATCCGTGGCGACGGACGCGCCGACGGTTTTTTTACCTGGCAATCGGAATCCGCGGGATCGTATTCATTGACCATAGACGTGCCCGTCGGCCGAGACGAAACAATCGCCGATAACAACGTGGCCACCAAATCAATTGAAGTCCGCGACGAACAACTCCGTGTCTTGATCATCGAAGGAACGCCACGCTGGGAATATCGATACCTGCGCAACGCGCTGCTGCGCGACCCGGGAATTGACGTTTCGTGTTTACTGTTTCATCCCGGATTGCAATCTGTTGGCGGCGGCGGAAGCGACTACTTGACCGCTTTGCCCGACGAAGCCTCCGAACTTGCGTCCTACGACGTTGTCTTTCTGGGGGATGTCGGCGTTGCAGAAGGACAATTGACGGTGGAGCAGTGTCACCAAATTCGTGGTTTGGTAGAACAGCAAGCAGCCGGGCTGGTGCTGATGCCTGGATCACGCGGCAATCAATCCTCGCTGATGCAAAGCGCACTCGGTGATCTGTATCCGGTGGTGATCGATCCGGATCGCCCATTGGGGATCGGCAGCGAAACACCGTCGACGTTTGCGTTAACGGCAGCAGGACGGCGAAGCTTGCTGACACAACTGGACGACGACACGCAAGCAAATTGGTCCGTTTGGGAATCGCTGCCAGGGTTCTACTGGTACACCGCCGTCACTCGCGCGAAGGCCGGCAGCGAAATTTTGGCCGTTCACTCCGGTGCGGCCAACTCGTACGGCCGCTTGCCATTGTTGGTGACCCGCAGTGCCGGCGCGGGCAAAGTTCTGTTCATGGGCACCGATTCCGCGTGGCGTTGGCGAATGGGCGTTGAAGATAAATACCACTATCGATTCTGGGGCCAAGCCATTCGGTGGATGGCCTATCAACGCAACATGGCG
>JAGQPO010000072.1 GCA_020426665.1 Planctomycetales bacterium | reverse complement strand
AGACGGCCGACGCTTACAAGGCGGCGCCGTTGTGGGCATTCAATCAAAACGCCGGAGCAGCAACCTTCAAGAAACTTTGCGCGGCCTGCCATCAGCCGGACGAAAAAAGCGAGCGGCTTGCTCCAAAACTGGAAGGCACCGGTTCCAAAGGGATCGATTACATCATCGAAAATGTGATTGACCCGAATGCCGTGATCGGACGCGATTTCCAAGCCCGAATGGTCGTCACCGACAACGGACAAGTTTATTCGGGGCTGGTCGAATCAGAGAATGATTCCGCGATCACTCTGCGGACGGCAACCAGCAGCGTCACAATCGCCAAAGACCAGATCGAAGCGATGCGAGTCTCCGACGATTCATTCATGCCGGTCGGACTGCTTAATTCGCTAAACGAACGCGAGCGAATCGAGCTATTGAAGTACTTGATGTCGCTTTAAAAACCTTCGGATGGATCGCGGTCTCAGGCCTGGGAGTACCTACAGATTCGGCGGGAAAGCCGAAAGATTTGGGTTGTAATATATGTGTACGGACTGAAATCCGGTCCGCCAGAAACCGATCTTTGCCGACAGACTGGAAGTCCGTTGTACCTTAAAATCAAATTGGAACGAAGCACTTAGATGACACGCCGGTGGGCGGGGCAGTCAATCATGAAAATCTACGGAGCAAGGCGTACGATGAGAATTTGGATGATATTGGTCGCATCATGGTTGCTGCCAACAATGGGATTCGGACAGTCTCTGGTGTATGAAGGAACGGAGGGCATCGGCAAGGGTAAACATATCGTTTTCATTGCTAACGACCACGAGTATCGTTCGGAACAGAGTTGTCCGGTGTTGGCAAAAATCTTGGCCAAACATCATGGGTTTCGTTGCACCGTTTTATTCGGTGTCGATGACCAGGGAATGATCATGCCGGGAGGCGCGGAGGTTCCCGGCATGGAGGCGTTGGCCGACGCGGACCTGCTTTTCTTTTTCACTCGGTTCATGAACCTGCCCGACTGGCAAGCCGACATGTTGGTCGATTACTTCCAGCGCGGAGGACCGGTGGTTGGTGTGCGAACGTCGACTCATTGCTTTAACGGTCAAAAAGGAAAGTGGGCGAAGTTGAACTTCAACTATTCCGGTGGCGACTACCAAGGCGGACTGGGTAAACAAGTCTTTGGAAATACCTGGGACAAGGCTCTGGGCCAAAGCCATTACGGGACAAACCACCAGATGGGCGGGCGCATCACTCCGGTCGTCAGCGCCACTGGTCATCCGGTCTTAACGGGGGTTCGCCAGATTCACGCTTACTCAGGTGCTTACAAATCACAGCCCCCCACCGATGCAACGCCGCTGTTGGAGGTTCAGGTGTTGAACACATTTGGCCCCAGCGATGACGTCAACGACCAAAAACCAGTCGTCAACGCCGGCTGGACCCGAGACTGGTACGTCGCACCGTCGGGGGAAAGGAAAGATGCTCGGGTCGTGTACACTTCGTTCGGCGCGTCGGAAGATCTGCTTAGTGACGACGGGCGGCGTTTTTTTGTGAACGCCTGTCTCTGGGCGATCGGTTTGGAGAATGAAATCAAAGCCGACCTGGACGTCAGCCTGGTTGGTCGATTCGCACCAAGTCCATACAGCTCCGGAGCGTTCTACTATCAAGGCGTCAAACCACTGGACTTGGCGGGATGGGACAGTCAAGTGATGCCCGCCACGGCAACGCTTGCCGGACTGGACGATCCGACAAACGCACGAAAACGTATGGGCGCACTCGCCAATCGGCCCGAACTGAAGGCACAGTTGGCCAAAGAGTATCCCCAGCTTTATGGACCGGATGCCAAGTTACCGCAGGCGAAACCCAGGAATAAAAATAAGTAGCAACGGCCCGCCGCCAGCGGACTACAGCGGCTGGGCGCTCCAACACGGAAAACCGAGTCGCTCCTGTTCGATTAAAGCGGCTTTCAGCTTTTGGAACGTAACCGAAGGAATGGTTGGACCAATCGGTTGCAACAAGTATCCGGCTAACTTGCCACGTTCGTTAATCGAAACGCGATAGACGGATTCGCTAAGTGACATCCAGTTTAATAGTTCGTCGACTAAAACCTTGAAATCAACGCCCGCTTCAACGGCACAGTCGTTGATTGACTTTTTCAATCTTTCACGTGCAGCCGTCGGAGTCGAACGAAGATAACCGGCAAAGCGCGGAGCCTGGGGTGCATAGCGAGCCGCCATCAAACGGACAAGCAATCGCATCGTCCGTTTCCGAAGTGACGCCGTTGTCCGTTTCGCCGCAACCCGCTGGAAACGACGTTCGTCATACGAAAGTCCCAAACGCTCAAGCACCAAGCAAGCTTCATTGGCGCTGAATCCGGCGCGGTCGATCGCATCGTGAATCTGTCGCAATTGAAATTGGATTTCATCGTGTTGTTCCACGAAACAGTCATTGCCCCGCGCTTGCGAAACCGAGCCCGACCCGGACGATGGCTCCAACCAACCATCGCACACATCCAGCGATAGAGTACGTCGACCTTGACGCATTGCTTCCGCGATTCTTTGCATGGTCTCGACACTAAACCGACACGGATGTTGTGCCAGGAAATCGATCACCACCAAGTCAGACTCTTCCGGTGACAGTGCGTTTCCCGATTGCATCACCGCCTGTTCGAGTGCCCAAGACATCTGTGGGACGAGGCGGCCTGCGGAAAGCGGGATTCCCAATTGCTGCGCATAGATTTCGCCACGCAGATTCTTGACCGACTCCCGCAGCGTTTTTTCCAAATAGGTCACAAAATTGGTTCGCCGCGACGCGTCAAACAACAGAATGGCTCGCCCGAGCACCGGATCAATCCGATCCGAATCGATTCCGGATCCCGTCGCGATCGATTGGACCATCGGCTGAAAGTCTGAGTAGATTTGCCAAAACGACTCGACCGCGTGCTCCTTGATGGTTTCGTAGGCTTGACGTTGTTTCTTACCGAGTGCCGCGACCTGTGTTTCAATGAACGGAAACACTTCCGCCAAATAATGGAACCGTTCCGAACGCGGTTCTCGGTCATCGGTCTGAACGCGACGAGTCGCACTGCGGAAATCAATTCCGAAGGAGTTTCGCAAACCCAGTTTCAATACGTCCACTCGAATCAAATGCCGCTGGAGCGTCAAACGACGATGACCGCCCGGATGATGATTGAAGGACGCTTCGGGCACTTCAGCCTGGGACATGATCTGGAACCTGGATAAGAAGCCGACTTACTTGGCCGGTCACACGATCACCATTCTATCAGGCCACGCACCGCAAAATCAAATGAACTGCGTCTCGGCAAAACGGATTCGCGCCGTGTTGTCACCACGGTGGTGGCTGCGATTCCGGCTTGGTTGAACAGCCGTTGAAACCGTTCCAAACGGACAAATCGGTGATCCGGTGGCACTGCAATTCAGTTCAATTCGCGCCGGCACAATTCTTGAAAACCTAGGCTTCGCCGGACTTCGAAGCGGAAGACAGGTCCGGTACCAACGGTTGCTGAATCCCTGGTCACGTGCCCCTTTTCCGCGGAATCCACGAATTGATCACTTTCAAAACACTCCTGCCTATAACCAAATCATGACCAACTTGCTGCTCCGTCGCTTTCGTCCACTCGTTGCACTGCTTGTCGCTTGCGCAGTCGCATCGCCCCAATCGCCAGCCGATGAACCGTCGGAACCATCCAGCTTGGCCACCAAGTTAACTCGATTGCGAGCCGCAAAAGACTCTCAGCCCGACGCGAATGCTCCGGCTCGCAACTCCACCTACGATCGCATGTTGAAAAGTGTCGGCCTGATCGAAATAACGACCGACGACGGCGTGGTACATGGGACGGGCTGGGTCGTCGACAGACAACAACGGTTGATGGTGACAAATCACCATGTCATCGAAGGCTGGCTGGACTGTGATGTCTACTTTCCCGAATACGATGACGGAAAATTGGTTACCGATCCGGACGTATCGCTGGACCAGTCACGAGCCCATTACGCGCGCGTCGTCGATAGCGACGAATCTGTCGATCTGGCGCTGATCCAATTTGATGAGGAATTGCCCGAAGGAATCATTGCGTTGGAATTGGCCGATAGTAGTGCGACGCCGGGGTCGCGAATTCACTCGTTGGCCGGCAGTACGGTCGGTTCGCAAAGTCTATGGATCTACTCCGTCGGACATGTTCGTCAAATCGTTGACGGAGAATTGGCGAACGGCTTTGAAACTCGGCTCTTGGAATCGGACATGGCCACCAACCAGGGAAACAGCGGCGGACCGGTTTGCAATGATGCCGGTCAAGTCGTAGCGGTGGTCGAAGGGCATTGCACCGACGCGCGATTGGTCAGCATCTACGTCGACCTGCAAACTCTTGCGGAGTATCTGTCGGATGGTTTGCGATGTGTCAACGCTGAATCATATGACGACCTTCATTGGGCCGCCGACCGACATTACTATGAAGGCCGATCGCGAAAGGCACTTGAATTGATCGCCAAGGCAGTCGAGGCGTCCGAAATCGATCATGAATTGCTCACGCTGCGGGGTTGGTGTTGGTTCTCGTTGGAGGACAATGAAAATGCCGAGGCCGATTTCAAGGAATCGATACGCCTTCATTCAACCTATGGCGAAGCACATTACGGACTCGGTTGTATCGCCGAAGAGCAAAAAGATTACGAAAAGGCCGTATCACACTTCACCGACGCGATTCGAAACGAGCCGGATGTCGTTCACTACCTGGTCGATCGCGGATCCGCTCGGCGAAAGTTGGGGCAATTTGAACTGGCCAAAAAGGACATTGAATCAGCGCTGCGAATCGATTCCGAAGACATCGACGCCACCTGTGAATTGGTGTTCGTCGAATCGGATTTAGAAAACTTCGATCGTGCGTTGGAATTGCTCGACACAGTCATCGAAGATGTCATGGACAACGACGAGGCGATGTTCTATGCCGGCTATCTGATGCAAAGGCATAACAATTTTGAAGCCGCCGTGAACTACTTTCAACGCACCATCAACCTGTCACCGGAGTTTCGTTGGGCACACTACAACATGGGATTTTCCTTAATCCGGCTGGGCAATTCGGCCGCCGCGGTCCCCTACTTGGAAGTCGAAAAGGAACGTCATCCCGACGACGAAGATGTTGCCTTGGAACTAGGCAGGGCGTTGATCGGCAGCGACCGGGTCGATGAAGGAATCGCCGAGGTCCAGCGGGCCAAAGATCTGGCGCCGGACAGCGAGATTATCGGTTCCTATTACCAAACGATTCGGACAAAGTACAGCGATCACTTCGAATCCGAAGGCTGAATCAGTCCGTCTCGATTTCGTCGACCGTTGACACGACAGCTCCGTCGGCCAGTCGTGTGCGAATCCGTTGGCCGACACGCAATTCCGCGGCATTACTGATGCCGCGTCCGTTCAAGTCGCTGGTCACGCTGTAGCCCCTGGCCAGCGTGCTGAGCGGCGACAATGCCGAAAGAGTTGCCGCAAGCTCGGAAACGTTTGATTTGGATTGCTGCAGACGCCGGTCAATGGCTCCCTTTGCCCGCTGGTCCAACTCATCAAGCAACCGAGAACGCAGATGAACAATTTCCATCGGCTTGGTCATCGCCGGATGGTTTGCGAGTGATTCGAGCGCGAATTGTCGGCGTTCGACTTCGTATCGGATCGCGCGTTCCAAACGCCGCGACAGATCGACCACACGCTGTGCGATTGCGGTTCGATCGGAAAAGACCTTGGTTGCGGCGTCCGTTGGCGTCAACGCTCGAACATCCGCAGCCAGGTCGGCCAGAGTGACGTCGACTTCGTGACCCACCGCGGAAACGGTCGGAACGGGACATTCGGCGATCGCCCGGACGACAGGTTCCTCGTTGAAACACCAAAGGTCTTCCAGGCTGCCGCCCCCGCGAGCGACGATGACCACGTCAAGTTTGGGGCGAACCATTGCGGCGGCACGCAAACCGCGAACGATCGTTTCCGCCGCGCCGCTCCCTTGGACTTGAGCGGGAATCACAAAGATTTCGGCGCCGATCATGCGATCGTCGGCCGCAACCAAAAAGTCGTGAACAGCGGCACCGCTGGGACTGGTGATCAATCCGACCCGTCGCGGGTGTCTGGGAAGCGGGCGTTTGCGCTCGGCCGCGAATAAACCTTCGGCATTCAAACGCTTCTTCAGTTTCTCGAATGCCAACTGCAACGCGCCGATGCCTTGGGGCCGCGCCTTGCGAACGACGATCTGGTAGGTGCCACGGACCGTGTACACCTCCAGCCCACCGTAACACAAAATCGACTGGCCGTTTTCAAGATCGAATCGTAATTGTGATGCAACGTTTCGCCACATCACGGCGCGGATTTGAGAGTCGTCGTCTTTCAGAGTGAAATAGATGTGACCGCTGCGCGGTTTCGCGACGTCGGTCACTTCTCCGGCAACCCACATCATCGGGAATGTCCCTTCGACCACCGCCTTCAACTGGTGATTCAATTCGCTGACGGAGACCGCTTGGGTCAACCCGTCCGATTCGGATTCAAAGAAATCATTCAACGCGTCAACTCGTTTGGACGTCGGCGGGCCACTGGCCAGAGAACACTTCGGTTGCGGGGCCCGTCATCATGACATGATCGGTCTCGCCGATCCATTCCAACGTCAAATCGCCTCCCAGCAAATGATTCAAAATCTTGCGCTCAGTGCGCCCCGAAAGAACGCCGGCTACACAGACGGCCGACGCACCGGTTCCACAGGCCCACGTTTCGCCAGACCCTCGTTCCCAAGTCCGCTGACGAACCTCCGTCGGCGAGATGACTTCGACAAACTCCACGTTCACGCGTTTGGGAAATCGGGCGTCGCTTTCGATTTTGGGGCCCAAGCCCAACACCAATTCATCGGTCGCCTGCTCGACAAAAATAACGCAATGGGGGTTGCCCATCGAAACGCAAGTCACGTCAACGGTCCGGCCATCAAAGTCGACTGGCACCGACACGACCCGGCCGCTGTTGTCGTTACCGACGATCAACGTTGGGATTTTTGGGCCGATCAATTCCGGGATTCCCATGTCGACCGTGACCTGGTCGACCAACCCGTTGTCGTCGACTTGAAGCGACAAATTCAAGACACCCGCACCGGTTTCGATCCGAAGCGATTCTTTTCGGGCGATGTCGTGGTCGTGTACGTACTTCGCAACGCAACGAATCCCGTTGCCGCACATTTCACCTTCGCTGCCGTCTGCGTTAAACATCTGCATTCGCGCATCAGCGATCTCGCTGGGACGAATCAAAATCAGCCCGTCGCCGCCCACGCCGAACCGTCGATGCGAGATTTCGCGGGCAAGCCGGGGCAAGTCATTGGGAAGTGGTTGCGAAAAGCATTCGACATAGACGTAGTCGTTGCCGGCACCGTGCATTTTTGTGAATTTCATAGTCGACATGCTATGGTTTTGACACAAAAAATCAAACCGGGGTTCGCAAAGTTCGGCGGACATTGGTCCCCGAGTTATGGCCGCTGTCAGACCACTCAATCGGCCTTCCGCGCGCGGACATCGTTCATGATCCATCGGACCGCCAGTGGGAACACCCCAAGCAACGCAAACGCTATCGTCAGTTGAAACAACTGGGTCGGGGCAATTACGGCGCCAATGCCTTCATCGGCCAGGATCGCCAGGTTTGGAACCCGCGACCCGGCGTAGATGTAGACCATGGTGCCGGCCAACATCCCCAACTGGCTGACCCACCAAAACGTTCTCGCCCGGATCGGCGTCAGCCCCATGACCAGATTGATGACGAAAAACGGAACCGCCGGAATCAGTCGAAGCGTAAACAGATAAAACGCCCCTTCGTCGGCAAGCCGTTTTTGGAATGTTTTCATCGATTCTCCGTATCTGGATTCGACTGAGCCCCGAAGCAAATAGCGACTACTCAAAAACGCAAGCGTGGCGCCGCTGGTCGACGCAAAACTGACCAGGACCACGCCTCCGGTAAATCCAAAGTACCACCCATAGACCAACGTCAACGCCGTTGCACCCGGAAGCGACAATCCGGTAACCGCAACGTAGACCGCAAAGGCGATCGCATAAATTGCGATCGGATGTTCGCTCTGGAAAGCCCGTAACTGCGTCTCGCGCTTTGCCAGTGACTGCAGCGAAAGGGCATCGCGAAACAGAATTCCGATCGTAACCAATGCGATCGCGATTACGACAAACGCAACCAACTTCCACTTCGAACCGGACGCGCCGGCCGAAGTCTGCATTGGCGTCTCGACCGATTCCGGCTCCGACGGCTCGCGCGGATTGATCTGATCCGTCATTAATCAGCTTTTGTGGATTGAGAATAAGAATTCAAATCGATAACCGACCGACACCTGTGATGTACAGATCTTGGCAGCGTCCGCCACATCGAAGAGGCATTGTTTTTTGGCGGAGTAGCAGGCGATCGGCTTGCTTGTGGTCTGGATACTTGTGCATTCTTAGTCAGCCGATGGCACTTTCGTCTGCACTTCGGACTTGACTGCCGCGATCGCAATCCCGACTTGTCGATAAACGCGATTGAATTCCTCGACGAAGCTTGCCGTTTCTTCCATCGGTAAACGCAGCGGACCGACCGGTTTTTCGTCGCGATAAACCGCCGCGTCACAGGGCGACGTGCTTCGGTTGCTGCTGCTCACGTGATGGCTCTTAACTTTCTTCGCCGTGGTAAACTGCCGAAGGATGAGGAAACCCGAGTCTTTTATCGACGCGGTTGTAAACCGGCAGACCTGACTGATAGCGTTTCAAGTTGATGACGGCCAGAGCAGTCGAGTCATCGACGCGGCGATACGACTGGGCGCCGACATGTGGCGAGATCATGACCTTCGGATCATCCCACAACAAACTCTCTGGCGGCAACGGTTCGATTTCGGTAACGTCCAGCCCGGCGCCCGCCAAATAGCCTGTTGCAAGTGCATCACACAACGCTTGCTCACGTACGATGCCGCCGCGAGCAACATTGATTAGGTACGATCCGCGCCGCATCTGACCGAATCGATGCTCGTCGAACATTCCTTCGGTGCTGGCGTTCAATGGCAGTGACAGAATCACGATGTCGCTCTCGCCGAGCAGCCGATCCAGTTGATCAGCCGGCCACAAATCGGAAACCTCCGCGGGGCAGTCGACCGGATAGTAATCCGTCGCGACCAGTCGAACGTCCCAGGGTGCCAACATTCGCGCGATGGTTCGTCCGTTGCCTCCCAGTCCAACAATTCCCACCGTCTTGTCGCGCAAGTCATCCGTCGGCAATCGGACGAATTGACGTTTTGCTTCAGCGCGGAAAAAACGCGGCGCACTTCGGATGACGCCAAACAATAACGAAAACGTTTGTTCCGCGACTTGGGGGGCAAACAGTCCCGACGCGCTGCTGACGACGATCTCGTCGGACTCAATCACGCCCGGCACCAAGCAGTGGTCCAGCCCCGCCGCCGAAGATTGAATCCAACGCAATTTTCCGGCGTCCAGGACCCGGTCCCAATTGACGGGGACCTTGGCGTGCCCGATGAAGATATCGGCCGTCGGCAGCAATTCGTCAATGCGCTCTTGACCGGCATTGACGACCTCCGCATCAGGCGCCGCTGCTTGAATCTGTGCGATGTGTTTTTCACCGACTGGATAACAAAGTACAATTCGCATGAACATCTCGTGACGGAAAGAAGGGCTGCTAAGTCGACGATTGTCCTAAGATTCAGGTGTTTCGCAACGACCCGAGGGAACCAAATGCACGATTCATCAAATTGCCCTGTTTGCCAAGGTGTTGCGACATCCGGATCGATGTCGGACGAACAGTTTGATGCGTTTCTGGATTCGTGCCGCGACGAGCTGGAAGCCAAGCAACAGGAATTCAGTGCAATGCTGCCCGGCGACGGCCAATGACACTATGACCTGGACACCGCAACACTGCGGATCGGGGAAATGGAGTTTCCGATCACTGCGATCGGAACGCACAGTGCGGAAAGACAAACCTGGTTGTGGGCATGGGCCAACGATTCGTTCCCGTCAGCCGCACGAGAAGCGTCCGCGGCGATCAAATCGTTATACGATCTGACGGGTTTTAAAGTCTTTGACGACATCGGCATCGATGCCAGTTCCGGCGACGCGCAAGATCTGTCCGCCTGCGCCATCCATGCCTTAGGAGCAATCGGGCTGTATCGATGCCCCAGTGAAGCCACGCTTTACCTGGCAGTCCACGCGCCCGTCACGGACGATTGAACAAGCGACGAAAAAGTGAACGCCTGGCGGTACTGGCAACTTGTCGCAACGGCGGACGAGTCCGTGACCATTCGTCCAACCATCGGTAAAGTGTCGTGTCGAGCGATCGAACGTAATTGGACACGTCGTCACCGGCCTCGAATCCATTGGGGTCCAACAAATGAATCTCGGCGTCTGCCGAATCAAGGTCGATACAGTAAACGAGACCGCAGCCACCTTCGGCGATTGGCAGAAGTTCGGCCGGCCAGTCCCAGCCTTCTTCCTCGGGGGTATCCCACATGAACTCCCGATACATTTCGTCGATCGTCATTTGTGAATCCAAGCCGACGAAGCCGCCGCGCAGCCCAAGCAGTCCGCCTTGGGGACCAAATCCTCCGTTGCCAACGGCAAAATACAGGTCAACAAGCAAGTCGGGTAACGAATCGTCAATCAGGTTGCGAGATTCCTCCAGTTGCGTTGAAAGGAGTGGTGCCGAAGGTGTTTGTCCCCAAGTGATGACCGCTGCTTTACATCGACATGCTAACTCGTACGAATCGTTTTCCATCTTCACTCGGATGACCGGTAATCGGGGTTTGTTGTCGGCGCCGCAATCTTCTGGTATTTGCGGTGTAGTGCCCCCAGCGACACTTGCGTCAGTCGTTTGATGTGTCGCCTAGCCCAAGCAAAGACCAGGCGACCAGCAGCGTGATACCGGCGAAACACACAACCACCAGCTGCAGCAATCCCGGGCTCCGACGAAAAGGTACCCAGGCAACTGCAGTACCGATGGGAATCCAAAATGCAGTCACTCCACCAATTGCAAGACGAGCCCAATAAACGGACGGATATCGCCAACGTTCCAAGAGATGCTCAGGGACGTGTTCGATAAGATGGGGTTCCGTCATTGAATCGGCTCCGATTCTGTGGGTGAGCCAAGCTTATTCGGTTTCATTTCGCTGCTTGGCGCTTCTGCCACTTGCCAGTGAAGCATCCAAGAGTGCTTGCAAGTCGTTGGCGACGTCCGCATGCATTGCAGACAGGTTGTTCGTTTCGCCCGGATCGACACTCAGGTCATACAGTTGGCCTTGCGACTGTGGCGCATTGTCGGGCAAGAAATACTCCTTTAGTAGCGGATGATTTTCATATCCGTTGCCTCCCGAACCCTTGTGGGCAAGATACTTCCAATTGCCTCGGCGGATCGCCAAGTATTTCTGGCCACCAAACCCCTGTTGCAGCAAATAGGGGCGAATCGGATCGCCGTCGTCATGTCCCAGCAGCGCCGGCAACATGCTGAAACTGTCTTCGGCGGCATCGTCGGGTAGCGTGGCGCCAACAATTTCGGCGACTGTTGCCATCACATCCGTGAGCGACGTCAATTGAGATGAAGTCGATCCTGGTTTGACAAAGCCCGGCCAACGAACCAGCATCGGGACTCGGTGTCCGCCTTCCCAATTGTCGCGTTTGACTCCGCGCCAAGGTTTCGCACCGTCGTGATTGTGATCGTGTCGCATGTGATAAACGGTCGGAACTTCCGGCCCATTGTCACTGGAAAAAATAACAAGCGTGTTGTCTGCGATTCCCAATTTCGTCAGCTCGTCCATCAAAGTGCCAACGACATAGTCAAGTTCGAAGATAAAGTCACCGTGCGGACCAGAGTCAGTCTTCCCTTTAAAATCTGCACCGGGGAATGATGGCAGATGAACGGCCTGGGTCGAATGAAAAAGAAAGAACGGCTTGTCGGGCGAGTTTGCGACGTGATCGCGCAGGTAGCTGAGGCTTTTGTCCAAAAACTTCATATCGACTTCTTGAACATCAAAGTCGGGCGCGATCATGCCGGGGCGGTTGTCGTGTGAATAGGGATGATCCGGAAGCTTGGATCGATCTAGTTGGACTACCGGAGGCACGGGCACTCGATCGCCGTCGATATACGCGTACAGCCAATCGGTCGTTGGACAACAGGCCGTACCAAAGAACTGGTCGAACCCATGTTCCGTCGGCCCGCCTGTAATCGGCCGGGAATAATCGATCCGTTTGACGGCATCCAATCCGCCCTGGTCGATCGGTTTGCCCTCAGAATCGTAGAATGTCATTCCGATATGCCACTTGCCGAAGCACGCGGTGCGATATCCCTTGATATGCAGCATTTCCGGGAGAGTCAATCGGCGGGGATCGATCAATGACGGCCCGCCGGCGCCTGTAAAGACCGTACCGCCGCGCGGGACTCGAAACGCCATCTGGCCCGTCATCAGACTGTATCGAGTCGGCGTACACACGGTGCAGGGGCTATGCGCATCGGTGAACCGCATGCCTTGCTCGGCGAGTCGATTCAAGTTGGGTGTCGGTATGGCGGACGAGCCGTTGTAGCACTGTAAGTCGCCGTATCCCAAGTCGTCCGCCAGAATCAGAAGAATGTTCGGTTGCATTTCAGCTGTGGAGGCCGCACTCCCCCAAGTGGTCGCGGCGACCAACAGTCCAAACAAACACAATGGCACACCATTCGCTGGTCTGATTCGATTCATCATTCGTCTTTGCTCCACGGCTTGTGTTCCGTAAGCTCTTGATTTTGGGGTACGACGGACGTCTAGTCCGTCGACAAATGTCGATTTCTGGTGGAGTGGAAGTCCGCTAGTATTCCACCGCAACTCAACTTTCGGGTTGGGAATGTAGCGGAAGTCGTCAAG
>JAGQPO010000071.1 GCA_020426665.1 Planctomycetales bacterium | reverse complement strand
ATCGCGGAGCGATCAACGACGATCAACCTTTGATTTTTGGGGTTGGGACCGTAGCGGAAGTGGTCAAGACTTTCGCGGATTCCGGAGTGAGGCAGAAACTTCTGACGAGTTCCGCCACCCCCAATTCCAATCTGGGCGATGCAATAGCTCGCCTCGTCAATATTAAGAATCCGTGCCGACTGGTCCACCGCTGACGCATTCGGGTAGTTAAAAAAGCCATCGCAAAAAGCGAAAACGCAGTTCCAATACACGTTGTCACCTTGCGGTTATCGTTGTTGCGGCGACAAAGTGGTCGATCCAGCCAACTACCGCCGTGTGAATGCGTCGCTGGCAACGACTTGTTCAATCAGATCTTTTGTCGGGTAGTTGTTCTTTGCAAGGCCTTCAATGATCTTGTCGATTGTGGAACGGTCTCCCGAGTCGACGCGACGGCCGAGCGCGTAGGACAGAAGCTTTTCCGTGAATGCTCTCGCGAAAAATGACTTTCGTTGAACCAACAGCTCTTTCAATTCGCCAACGCCGCTGAACGCTTGTCCGCCGGGCAGCTTTCCCGATGTGTCAATTTCCGCTTTGTTGTCATAACGGCTACGGAGACCGCCGATCGGGTCGAAGCACTCCAACGCAAACCCAAGCGGATCGATCTTGCGATGGCACTCGTTGCAAGCGGCCGAGGTGCGATGTTTGGCTAGCAATTCGCGTACGGATTTTGCACCACGCACATCGGGATCTATTGGAGGGACATTGTCCGGCGGCGGAGGCGGCGGAGTGCCGAGGACGTTTTCCAGGATCCAAATTCCGCGGACCACCGGTGACGTTTCAATTCCGTTTGCAGAAACTGTCAACACACTGGCTTGTCCAAGCAATCCGCCGCGCCGAGGATCAGAAAACGAGACCTTGCGAAACCTGTTGGCATCTTCTGGGGGCACTCGGTCAACAACGCCATAGATCTTGGCAAGGTCGCGGTTGATGAAAGAATAATCGGCGTCCAACCAACGGGTAATCGGCGCGTTGTCGTCGATCAAGTGACGCAAGAACTCGCGTGTCTCTTGTTTCATGTCCGGTTGCAAGTTGGACGCATAGTAACGCCAAAACGCATCGCGGTCCGGCGGCATTTCACCGAGCGCTCGCAAATTCAACCAGGCATCGGTAAATCCGGCTATCATCGCATCCGATCGATCAACGGCCAACAAACGACGCGTTTGACGGACCAGTTCGTCACGGTTCAATCCATCGGCATCGGCCAATTGGCGAAGTTCATTATCGGGCATCGATCCGGTCAAGAAATACGACAACCGAGCAGCCAGCGCGTGTTGGGACAATTGATCCGAACCGTCTTGGCATTGTGGCTGCAAATACAGAAACGCAGGTGAGCAAAGAACCGCTTTCAACGTGTCCTTGTATCCGCCCAGCGGGTCCTGGCCCTGATTGATCCTGGCTTGATAAACCGACATCAATCGTTCCAACTCTGCCGTTGTAACAGGGCGTCGATAGGCCCGACTGGCAAACCGCTCGACAAGTAACTTGACCTGCTGCGGATCCAAACTGCCCTGCGGTAGGACACTGGCCAACGTTCGACTGGGCCATTCGGTGACGATCGGCCCTCGGATGGCAACCTCATGGATCCGAATCTGTGGAACTTGGCCATACCGTAGCATCACATTCCGGCCGCGAACAATTCCGCTGCCGCCCCGCGCATGTTCGGGAAGCGTGTCGGCATACAACCGGTGCAAGCGAGTGTGCAGAGGGCGAACTTCTTGCAAACCATTTTCGAAAGTGAAACGCGGTGTTAAACCACGATCCAGCGGAACTTCAAAGGTATACCATTGTGGCTCGCCGTCTTCGATCGTTTGTTCGGCCAACAAGGGTTGAACGGGTTGCATATTGTGCAAACTGCCGGCACTTGCATCGCCGGGACGAATCCCCATCCGAAATTTTTCACTCAAATCAATTCTAAGATGTGACTCGGAATACGGCGTGTCCCGATGCAGTGCTTGGGCCAACACTCGAATCTCGTACACACCATCCACCGGAACGCCCTGCTCGAAATCATGCAGCGGCCCGTATGCACCTTCGGGGCGGTCGGCCAAAGGGCTGTCGTAAAGGCACAAATAGCGAAAATTGAACGCCGCCTTGTGCGCTCCATCCAGTTCCGGTTGTTGCCGAAAGTTTCCGTCGAAGTGCCAGGTTTGTTCTTGGGGTTTGTCGGTGACGGCGAAGGCCTTTTCGACGATTCGATCAGCGGCATCCAAGTATTGTTCCAACAGATACCCCGACGTCACCAGCGCGTCGCCGATGTTGTCAAGATTTTCCACCGTGTTATCACGGGGGAACCGGTCCGTGGGGTCAAACATCGACATTTCCATTTGGAACAGATCAGCGATGGTTGCCAAATACTCGCGGCGGGTCAGTCGACGCAGCACCGTGTGTCCGCCGGTGCTGACGGACTTCTCACGCAGGACTCGCAAGGTTTCCGTCAACTGTTCGATTGCCCGTTGGCGTTCCTGTGCGGTCGGTTGGCCGGCATCCTCCGGCGGCATGGCTCCGAGTGTCAATTGGTCGATGATCTCTTGAACGGCGATCAGCGTGTCACCGTCGGAGGATGAAAAATCCAGCGACTCGAAACTTCGTTCGCCGTCGGCGTCCTCAGCGTTATGGCACTCAATGCAATGCTTCGCCAGGAACTGTTTTTCGGGTCCAGCCGGTTTGCCCGCGGCAGCTATTGAATCGTCACCGAATGTCGAACCGCCTGTCACCAGGATTAGCGCCAGCGCCGACGCCGCCGCCGCGACCAATCCGAACCGCAGCACCATAGTCCGTGAAGGCATTAAACGATCTCCAGACCAGAAAGCGTGCCGGTGCTGGTCGAAAACCGATCGGATTGAATCCCGAAACGATGTAACAGTGTCAAATATAAATTGGTCAGCGGCGGATGATAGCCTTTATCTTTGTCAAACCACATCACTCCGCGATGCCGCAATCCACCGCCGGCGACAACGATCGGCAAGTTATTGTTGGTGTGCGAGTTCGCGTTCCCCATTCCGCTGCCGAACAAGATCGATGTCTGCTCCAATAGGTTTGAATCGCCACATTCTGATTCGCGGAGCTTCGTCAAGAAACGCGAAAACTGTTCAACCTGGTATGAGTCAATTTTCTTGAGCGCGTCGATGGCGTCTTGTCTCTGGCCATGGTGCGACAACGAGTGGTAACCGCTTTTGAAACCGAAGTCGCGGGCTTCGAAATCACCGCCGATTTCCAGTGTCGCGATCCGCGTCGAGTCGGTTTGTAGGGCGATCGCGATCAGGTCGTACAGCATGGGCAAATCGTCAACCATGTTGGTGTTCTTGGGCGGTTGAAATGGCGCCGTCGGTTTTTCAACGTCGACCCACTGCTTACTGCTGCCCAAACGTTGTTCGACTTCACGAATCGACGTCAAGTATTCGTCCAACTTTTGCGAATCGCGGCGATTGAGTTGCTTTGAAATTGATCGAGCATCTCCGCCGACGGCGTCCAAGATAGATTCCTTCATGCGGAACCGATCCGCGGCGCGCTCTTTGTCAGCTTCGGTGACGCCGATAAACAGTTTTTCGAACAACTCTCGCGGCCCGGTAATCGGCGGCACCCGAGTCCCGGAACGAGTCCATGACATCTGGCAACCACCGTGGATCCCCGAATCACTGCCCACGGTCAGCGATGCAAATCGTGTCTTTCCGCCGATCGTTTCGGCCGCATACTGGTCGATCGTGATGTTCCCATCGGGCATCGATTTCGCATCGATGCTGCGAATGCCCGAAAGGAAGGCGTGGATGGAAAAGTGGCCGCCTTTGAGCCCATGATCCAAACCGCCAATCACAGTGAAATCTCCACGGTGCGCGGCGAGCGATTCCAGCGTCACGGACAAGTCAGGCTGTTGGTTGGCTTGCCGCGCTTGGTTGCCTTCGTCTTTGCGGTTTGCTCTGGTCGGCCAAAACGCCTCAGGATAAAAACCCAGCATGTTGCCGATACAAACCATTCGTCGCGGCTGATTTTGATCACCTTCGGATGCCGTTTCCGGGCCGGCTGCAGCCGCTCGATGACGGAGCGATTCAAACGCCGGCAGCGCGATCGAAATTCCGGCGGCTTGCAAAAGCGATCGGCGGCGGACCGGCAGACGGGTAGGATCAGGTCGGTTCATGGGTGACCTAGCGAATTGGGTGGTGGGAGGCGGGCGGGATTCGACCAGGGATCGAACCCCAATAGTTTACACGATCCAAAGAATTGCAAAAACGCTGACCAAAAACGTTTCATGGCCAGACAGGATTCCACCGGAGGGCTGGCGGAACGCCCTCCGCCGGCCGGTACAGGCAACCCAGCGACCTGTTCGGCAATTCACGTCGAGTTTGCCGGTTAAGGGACTCGCCCACCAGAGCGACGGGTGATCTGGACGATGGAAACAATCGGTTTCCGATCTAGGCACGTCACCGAGCAATTCACCCGACGCATCGACGGCAAAATGGTTTCAAAACTGCCCGCACAACTTGGTATTTGGCGACTCGGATCAACCATTCATACAAACACTGACTTTTGTGTGACGCTTGCGCAGCCTGTCGACGCAGTCGGAAGCCCGCGCTGGGACTATGCCATCAAAATTGGATTTGGGGACGAAGGACGCGGCGGAATCGCCCGTTCCATCGCCGCGACAAACATCGTCCGGCACCCGAATCTGGTCCCAGTTTTGGACGGTGATCTTTCGGGAGAATTGCCGTTTTTGGTGATGCCAAACCTGGACGGAAAAACGATGAAATGGCACCTGGCCAGCGGACCGCGAAAGCCGTTGCCGGTGGCACTCTGGTTGATTCGTCAGCTCTGTCAGGCACTTGATGCGATGCACTCCGAAGGCTGGACTCACGGAGACGTCAAACCGGAAAACATGATCGTCGGAAACAACGGGCACGTCACCCTGGTCGACCTCGCCTTCGCACATCATGGAACAATGTTGCAATCGGCGCCGTTTCGCGGGACTCCCGACTATGCCGCGCCGGAACTTTTAACGAACCCTTCGTCAGGCTGCTGGGCCAGCGACATCTTTGCGGCCGGCAAGATGCTGTGGCAGTGGCTGTCCCGAGTCGATACTTCCAACGAGGCGATTCTAAGTCCGGTGACCGCGCTTGTTGAACAGATGGTCGACGACACACCGCATCGACGACCGACGGCAGCCGCATTGACCGCGATGCTGTTGCGATTGGAGATCGATACTCTTGGTGAACACATCGTTCCATCGCCAATCCGACGCGCCGCGTAGATTCGGGCGGCCGAGTCCAGTGCCGAGTATCACAATCCGAACGCGTGAGTTTTGAAGTTGCGACTTTCAGCCTCGGAGGGCGACACAACGTTGCAATTCTGTGTCGCCCTCTGGGCTATTGCTGGCTTGATGAAGGCTAACCGTCGGCTAACGCCTCATCTATCTACATGAACTTGCTAGCAATTATTGCTCTGGATTTCGCAGCGAAGCTCCGTAGAGTCTCCAAGTCGTATTCACGCAGCGCATCGTCGTAGGCCAGTAAGATCCACAGGCCTGCCAGCAACGCCGGAGCCGTCGCGGGGCGATTTTTCGACATCTGACGTCCACTCAAACGAACAAGTAGCGCGCGCATTGCACCCGCTTCTTCGCTCGTGTCGCGTTGTAGGGACCAGACGATCAAGCAGGCCATCGATGCAACGGCCAACCGGCGCGCGATTGCTTCGCAGCTCTCTTGTTGCCAAGACTCAACCTCCTGGCCAGCCGATTTCAAGAGCTTGTGATAGTCTTCAATCTTCCACCGCCAGCCGTACCACTGCACAATTGTCGTGCTCTCGACATCGGATGCTGCATTCGTTTGAAGATGCCATGTGCTGATCACCTTTCCTGAGTCATTGCGTAGTTGGCTTAACACCAAACGCAAGGTCAACGGTGCTCCTTTGATTGACCGACGTTTTTCCCCGTTTCGCTCTGGACGAGCGGCTCGTGTGATGGTGATGTTCGTCTCGGTAACCCACTGCTGGAGGTTCTCTCCTTCGAATCGAACGGTGCCGGTCTGTACAAATTCCCCGCGTTGGTGCAGAAGATCGCCAATCTCCTGAAGGCTGCAACGGGATCCTTCGTGAATCGCAGTATGCGTCGCCCGACCACGAACGACAAAGGTCTTGTCCTCGGCATGCCATTGTCGAAGGTGAGCGATGCTGTCGCATTCGGCATCAATGATAAATACCGGCCGTTGAGCAATCCCCAGCTGAGTGACGAAATTCATGTTGTCGATGATTCCATCAAGCACCGAGACGGTCGGCGATACCTGATGGAGGCGGGTTGAATGAACGCCGACTTCATCACGCAGGTCAATCCACAGGGGGCCGATAGGTTGCCCCGTGCGATCGCTCAATGCCAGGCCGCTGAACATTTCGTAGCCCAAGTCTTTTGAATGAGCCAAAGCGACACGGTGTTTCTTGCTGTGGTGCCCCTTGTAGTGCAAGTTGCTCCAGTCGCAGGCGACCAGCAGATACCGGCTGCATGCCTGAGGAATGAGACCAAGGACATCTTGAAGCAACGGCGAAAAGACCTGCTGTAGTGTGAGTTTCGGGTCATTGTAGAATCGCCAAGCGGCCTGCGTGGAACTGGTTGGCTTGTTTTCACCGGGCAATGCTCTTAGTCCCGCCGCAGTGCGCTGGGCCGGAGAGAGGTGTTCGGCGACAAGATGCATGTAAGCCGGCTTGAACTTTTCCAGCAGTCGCGATGAAGGAGGGCGTACGAAAGTCTTCCAAAAAGGAATTTGCTGGAGAGTTTCCTCTTCTCGTAATTGAATCGATTCCACCTGAGTGTTCTTGGGTCTTAAGTAAGATGGACGGCAACAGACGTTGCATCCCCTACAATTCGAAACGGAAACGAATCCAAAGTTCCGACCAATCGCCGGAAGAACCGCAAAACCCAGTTCCTGTAAATGCTGGCAAATCCATGTAGATAGATGAGGC
>JAGQPO010000070.1 GCA_020426665.1 Planctomycetales bacterium | reverse complement strand
GGGCGACACAACGTTGCAATTCTGTGTCGCCCTCTGGGCTATCGCTAGCTTGAAGAACGCTAACCGTCGGCTAACGCCGACGGCAGTTCGTGTATCGCCCTCCGGGCTGCAAAAACGCAACTTCAAAAACAATTGCCAGCAATCAAGCAAAACAGCGTCGATAACACGCTGAAAGCAAAAGCTTGATTCGCGCCAATCGACCGGCGAGAATACGACGTCGGCCCGAAATCGCGGACCGCCAATAATACGGATGCCAAGCCGTGAGGATACGCCGAATCGACCTCCGCGCCACCCACGGTACCGGAGGTCCATCCAGCAATAATACGCCCAAAACGCCATATTCACACCGGCCCGTCCGCATATAATCAAGTTCGCAAGACCAACCGATGCCTGAAACCCATACTGTGATTGGTGCGCGGTCGACTCGGCCTGGTGAAATGAACAGGAGGCAGCAGAGGAAACGGAGTAGATTGATTTGTTGCTCTGTGCCCTCCGTTACCTCCTGTTAAAATCTTCCGGTCCAGCATTGCTTTATGTGTCGCCGTCTTGCATTGCGGCCGACGCGGCTGTTTCCTTTCCCGTGGTGATTCCGATCGGGTACATTGGCTTTCCGCGACGCTGCTTCCAACTGGCGAGCCGACCGGAATCGCGAACCAAACGATGCACCCCAATTCGCTCGCCATCGCGATAGACAACCTTTGATCCGTTTCAACGATCACACCGCCGCCAACGCCAGCCCGTTGGCCCGCGAACGGGGTGATCGTCGATGTTCGCCCACCAAGCGTTCATCAGCAGCGCTGATTCGACTTTTTCGATGAATACGCTTTATCTGATCGCGCTGCAGGTTATTGCCCTTCTCTGTTTTCTCGTCGTCTTCGTGTTGCCGTTTTGTCTCGTCTTCGGTGGTGGGATGGCCAAGTTCGCTCTTGGGCCATTGAATCGCTGCTACGATGGAACGGAACGACATTTGCGACGTCAGCCGGAAGACGTTTCGTTCACATACCATACCTACCGAGGATTGCTGATTTGGGTGACTCAGGACGAACACAAAGTCCATGCATCTTGCGATGATGCGAAAAGCATATTGAAACGACTATTGCTTTTTAACTTGACGTGGGGCATGCTCTCGTGCGGCGTACTGTTTGTTCCATTTCTCGCGATTGGAAATTACAGACGTCAAATGAATCGTATCGAAGAGCAATGCAGTTCCTCGGGAAAGGCGAACCATGCGATGATGACGGAGCGGCGGAACCAAGGTTCTTGAAGTGGTTGGTCCCTCGCCGCCGCCCGCATATCGCTATCGTTCGCATGGATGGTTGTGACTGGAATGACCGACGCCTGTCTTCAATGCTGCTGATCGTTGTGCTCGAATGTCGCCCATCGGATTTCACGGAACCTATCTTTCCTGATGATCGCTTTTGAAGTCGCGATTTGATAGGTGCACTGACGACTCGGCCGAGGAAGGCGGTCCGACGCCTGGATACTGGAAGTGACTTAACGTTTGATTTCGATACATCGTCTCAGATGCTTCAAACATCCGACGCCTGACATGCCGACTGCTGATTCCGTGCTGGCTCCCCTTGGCCATTTAGATCGAGTAAACTTGTCGGCGGCGGCGATGCAGCAAACTGTCGTCGTGTGTACCCCGCGAACCATGTGGTGCACCCGAGCGGCGGAGTCGACGTCTTTTGGGTTCTAATTTCAACTCAATGGCCGCCGCCAGGTGACCACTAACGTTCGCATGACCAACCGATGCCTGAAACCCATACTGTGATTGGTGCGCGGTCGACTCGGCCTGGTGAAATGAACAGGAGGTAACAGAGAAAACGGAGTGGATTGATTTGTTGCTCTGTGCTCTCCGTTACCTCCTGTTAAAATCTTCCGGTGCCGCATCGATTTTTGTGTCGCCGTCTTGTGCTGCGGCCGATGCGGCTGTTTTCTTTCCCGTGGTGATTCCGATCGGGTACATTGGCTTTCCGCGACGCTGCTTCCAACTGGCGAGCCGACCGGATTCGCGAACCAAACGATGCACCCCAGTTCTCTCATCGTTGCGATAGACAAACTTTTAATCCGTTTCAACGATCACACCATTGCCAGCGCCATGCCGTTGGCCCGCGAACGGGGTGATCGTCGACGTTCGGCGACAAGGCACACTTCACCGTGAGGCGATACCAATGATTGTCGATATTCGAAAGGACGTTCCCGACTTTCTCGCTTACATCCGCAAGCGCGTCGCCGAGCAAGTGGCGGCTTCAAAGAAACTCAAGAGGCCAAAGCCTGTTACCCGGATCGACTTTGGGTTCGAATTCGGGCAAGGCAATGAATTGTGGCTTGTGTTTGACACTCGCCCTGACGCGGAACCGGACGGCGAGTGGACCTTGAAGCTCGACAAAGTCAAAGCCCTGAAGCGGCCGAAGTGGCCAATCTGGGAAGAGTTGCCGGACGGCGAAGTCGTCTTCTTCATTGACCTAAATGGTGAGAAGGTCAACGTCATGAAGAGTCCAGATAAGAAGATATGCAAGATCGTCGGCGAAGCAATGAAACATGCGATGATGGAGGCGCGTGAGGCAGG
This sequence comes from Planctomycetales bacterium, assembly GCA_020426665.1. Classification (GTDB taxonomy): domain Bacteria; phylum Planctomycetota; class Planctomycetia; order Pirellulales; family Pirellulaceae; genus Stieleria. Next base: position 256 of record JAGQPO010000070.1, on the reverse strand, counting down.
CCTGTTCAAGCGATTGCCAAAGGCTGAGCGTTGTGAAATGGGAGTGGAGAACATGGAAGGCTTTTATGGCTGGCCGAAATACAAGGATCGTGGCAAGGAGGATCTCGTCTGATCGCCAGAGCAAGAAGTCGCCGAACAATCGGTTCAACCGGAGCCGCGGGCCGTGCGGTGTCTGAAATCAATGTCGGTTGGCCGCGGCCCGGTTAACCGTGCCGTTGAACTTAATCGGTCTATCGCTTCGTCTGTCTCTTCTCTG